>CAZVYE010000100.1:0-12293 GCA_964630895.1 uncultured Gammaproteobacteria bacterium
GTATCTTCCGTATCACCGTCAGTGTGTTTCACGGGAGTCTGTCCGCCGAATGCCAGCATGGGTGTGCAACAAACAATGATTAGCATGATGTGTTTCATGGATATCTCCAGAATTAAAGTGTGCGCGCATCGTCCAGACTCGAAGTCTGGTGTACCGTTAGCGCTGGCTGTGGCTGTGCCGACGGGGGCAGATAACGTTGTTCTGCGTGCAAACTGATCAAATTGGTCAGTAATAGCGACTTCTGTTGGTGCAAACCCATCGGGTCAGCGCCTTTCAACAGGTCGGCGTCTTGCGCTGATAGCAGGTGGTTTATTCGGTCAAGATCGTCTTCCAGGGCAGCTATCACATAGGCTCTGTGACCGCGCATCACATGCGTTTGATTACGCAGCAGGTTCAAGTCTTCAGTTAGCTGGTCATTAAACGCTGACCAGGCGGTCAAGGTGGTTTGTTTCTCAACATGATTCTGCCACGAGTGCAGTCCCAGCAAAGCGATGCACAGCATGGCAGCCGCAGCTAAAGTCAGCGATACGCGCCGCCGACTTTGGGTACCGCCGGATGGTGCTATCTGTGTCCGAATGCTTTCCCAATGGTCCTTGCTAGGCACTGGGTCAGGGAGTTGCTCTAGAGCGCGGGCAAGCTCAGACAGAGAATTAGCTTGCGGTGCAGACATGGGATTGTTCCTCATGGGTCAAAAGTTGTCGCAGTGATTCGCGAGCGCGATGCAATTGCATTTTAGAAAAGCTAACGCTGCGGTCGAAAGCCTGTGCAATTTCTTCGTGGCTATAGCCTTCTACCTCATACAACCAGACAATGGCCCTGGCTTGCGGTGTCAGTCGACCAAATGCCTCAGCCAAGTCCCACTGGCTATCCATTTGAGGGAATGCGAATTCATCCTCTCCCGCTATGCCAACTTCGTTCAGGCGTTGCTGTTTGCGTATGCGATCAATACAGTGATTTACAGCTATTTTTCTAAGCCAGGCAGCAAACGGTGCTTTGTACTGAAATTGGGGCAGCCGTTTTAGCGCTACGATAAAAATTTCTTGCATCGCATCTTCCGAATCTGACTGGTTGTGCAATATTCGAGTACACAGGCGCAACACGGCCAACGAATAGCGTCGATAGATTTGTTCGCATGCGCTGGTATCGCCATTACGCGCTCGGCGTACCAGCAAATCCGAAATTTCGATGCTTAAAATGCTTTGGCTCATACAGCGTCATCTTACTGCCGTTATAAGTTAAAGACGCCGGGATTGATAAAAAGGTCACAAACTCAAGTTTGTTTTGCTAGCGCAGGAAGTGGAGCTGATATTGAAGAAAGTAGAACAGAATCAAATGGAAAAACGCTAAAGCTGCTAATTACCTAGCGTTTAGGACAACTCAGAAGCGACCTGGGCACCGATTTCGGCACTTGCTTTGTCTGCGACCCCAATCAATCTGGCTACACGGCTCACCAGATTCTGCTCCAGATCATGTAGCTCTTGATCGGCATAGGCAACCCGCCAAAGATCCTCAATCAGCTTCAGTTTCTGTTCTTTTGTGGAATATTCCTGGATGAGGCTGGTATAAATTTGCAGGGAAACGGCGCACTCAGATTCTGTCTCCGCATCAAACATTAGTTCGCGGGTTTCTTGGGGAGTAAGCTCGAATTTGTCCCGAATGGTTTCTGCAATTGACTGGCGTTCGGAAGGCATGATTTTAAAATCGGCTCGACACATCTCCAGCAGCAGTGCCCCGGTGGCAAGGCGAAGCTGGTGTTCGACTTCTTCGCTCGGCTGACTGGCCGGCGCAAGGGCGGACTGAATTTTTTCCCAGAGAGTCAAAAGAAATAAGCTGTGTTTGGGCCAGGGGACCGTGGATTGTAATGACTTGAGCGAGCGCTTAACAGTGTGGGTGTTGCAAAAAGTGCTACAAAACCACGATTAACGCTTTAGAGCCCCTAATATGGAACGCATCAAGCTTCGACCTAATTGTGTACCGATGGACCGAGCTGCGGACTTCACAGCGGCTTCAAAAGGTGATTGTCGAGTACTTTTTCTTCGCGTTGAAGACTTTTTCCGACTATTTTCTCGGGCCTGTTCTTTGGCGGCTTTCTCGGCCGCTTCTTCTTGTGCCTTCCTGCGTTGCGCAAGCTCTTCTGTTTTGCGCATTTCTTCGGCGCGCTGCTCAAGCCGTTCGTAGGCCGATTCGCGATTGATCTCAGTTTCAAATCGTCCCCTAAAACGACTGTTCTGCATCACTTGCTCGCGCTCATTTGCTGCCAGAGGACCCATTCGGGATCGGGGCGGATTGATCAGGGTGCGCTGCACCATTTGTGGCGCTCCTTTTTCGCCCAGCGTCGAAACCAGTGCTTCGCCCACTCCGAGTTGGGTGATGACCTGTTGGGTATCGAGTTTTGGGTTAGGAACAAATGTATCAGCCGCCGCCCTGACTACGCGCTGATCTTTTGGTGTAAATGCTCGCAATGCGTGTTGGATGCGATTACCCAACTGTCCCAAAACGTCATCCGGTACGTCCTGGGGATTTTGCGTGACAAAATAGATGCCCACGCCCTTGGAGCGGATCAGTCTTACCACCTGTTCAACCTGATCAAGCAAAGCCTTGGGTGCACTATCAAACAGCAAATGCGCTTCATCGAAGAAAAAGACCAGCTTGGGTTTGTCCAGATCACCGGCCTCGGGGAGTTCTTCAAAGAGCTCAGCCAAAAGCCAGAGCAAAAAAGTGCTGTAAAGCCGGGCATCCAGGATGAGCTTGCGGGCATCCAAGACGTGAATCAGTCCGCGTCCGGTTTCTGTTTGCGCGAGCAGGTCTCTGATATCTAACGCTGGTTCGCCAAAAAATAACTCTCCACCTGCCTGCTCCAAAACCAGCAGTCTGCGCTGAATTGCGCCTACCGAAGCGGTGGAAATATTGCCGTAGCGATAAGAAAGCTCTTTGCGGTTTTCGCCAACAAAGCGCAGCAGTGCACGCAAGTCTTCCAAATCCAGCAGCAGCCACCCTTCATCGTCGGCTACGGTAAACGCAATATTGATAACTCCTTCCTGGGTGGCATTTAGGTCCAGCAGACGAGCCAACAATACCGGACCCATTTCAGATATGGTGGTTCGAATGGGGTGCCCGGATTGTTGGAAAAGATCCCAAAAGACAATGGGGGAGGGCTCGTTGCGATAGTCCGCAAGTTCCAGCTTATCTACCCGCTTTTGCACGCCCTTGCTTAATTCGCCGGCTGCGCCAAGTCCAGAAAGGTCGCCTTTGACATCGGCTAAGAACACCGGGACGCCGATGCGCGAAAATCCCTCAGCCAATACCTGAAGACTCACAGTTTTGCCGGTACCGGTAGCGCCAGCGATCAGGCCGTGTCGATTGGCGAACTCTGCACGAATAAAACTTTTGACCTCTGTGCCGCCAATGGGCACAGTGTATGGCTGATTTAGCTCAGAGTCGCTCATGTCAAAAGTCCCTTACCTGATTCAGGCTTTATATATGCTAAGTAGGAAAAAACCGCACACGATTGCAGAAGCGAAGATAACTAATTCTCCGTGGCTTTTCGACCGAAACTGCAGATTTTTAGGACGCATATGCAAGATTGGACTACTCGTCAGCGTTTCATTAACGCTAGTTGGGTGTCAGACCACTCCAACAGTAGATCGTAATGCTGAAAGTCCCTTGCAAACACCAGCCATCGACTCGGTTTCAGAAATGGCGATGATGCAGTGGTTAGGGGGCGAGTTGAGCCAGGAGGAGCTGCGAACTTTTCGCGAGTCAGAGCCTTCAACCGCCGCTCTGGAGGTGTTGCGGCGCGTTAGTAACGTATCCAATCTTAGAGTTGCCCAAGACGAGGCGATAGATGCTGTTGTGCTTGATAGTGGTTCGTTAGTCGTGAGCAGGGGCATGGTAAATCGCTTGACCGCCAATCCATACGCATTGGTCATCGCCTGTCATGAAAAAGCGCATCAGACGCATGGGGATCCGCATGACACAAAAATCGGCTTGGGAATTGAAAATTATGTGGTTGGAGCAGATCGGAATCTGGCAGAAAAGGTTTCCAAGGCCTACAGCATAAACACCGACGAGCGGGCGATGCAGCTTACTTTGACGTGCTACGGGGATCACAATGTCAGTCAGTTGGACATAGTCGCTGCACTAGGTTACGACGACTCTTTACTACGGTGGTTAGATCGACACCCGGCAATGGCAAGAATCTGGCAAGAAACACAGCTGCGCATTGAAGCTGCTGACTCCGCAGCGTCGCTTAAGGCAGTCAACACGATTACATCCGGTCCAGGGGCCAGAACACTGCTACGTCGGCAGGGTGCTCAGGCACTGGCCGCTGGCCGATATGCGGCGGCTGAGCACGTATTCTCCAGACTGGTGTTCATTGATAGTAACTACTATCACGATCAACTGGGGCTGGCCATCGCGCGGTTTGAACTGGGTCAGTATCAAGCGGCGCTTGATGCCGCTCAACGCAGTCTGCGGCTGTTGGAAACGGCGGATGCATGGAATCTGGTGGGCAAGATTTATGCCCAGGCAGGGGAATCGGAGACTGCGGTCCGTGCATTTGCTAATGCATTCAAATCACCAACTCCGGCGGGCCGTGAGAGTCTTGAGGAGCTTGCCAAGATGGACGCCGCTGGCGTAGACAAGGTTGTTGCAGTCAATGTAATTCTCGCCCAGTCTGGAAAGCAATTTGTTGAGCTTGAGAATCTGAGTGCGTTTCCCATTAAGGAGGTAACATTTGAAATTGCCGACGCTGAGGGCTGGCAACGCATGCAGTATCATGACGCCGTAGCTGGACGCAGCAAGGTGCTGATGGCACTGCCCAGTTCCCCACTGGGGCAAGGCCGCCAAATACGCCTTTCTTCCTTCTCCGTTGATGAGGGCTAATGGGAGTCCAGTGCTGGAACGCTAGAATTCCAAATCCAGCGCTGCGCAAAGATAATCCACAAAGGGCGCGAGTTTGCGGCACATGCTTATGTAGTAATCAAGAAACCCTTCTTGTGTCGCGCGGGACTTATTAAATTCGTGGATTACGACAAAGTCTTTGCGTTTGATATCTTCCGCCAGCGGATGCTCTGGATCGAAACCGCGAGGCATTCTGATTAGGCTGGCGCCTCCGAATGTCAGGTCGTCATCTTGCGCAACCTGATCTTTGTTAAGCTGCCATGCGTTTGGATTGTTCAGCAAGAATTGTCGGATGGATAGCAGCGCTTCTTTTTCCGGATGCCAGCAACCCGCTCCAATAAAACATTGATCATTGGAAAGGTGTAGATAGAATGCGGGCGCAGTGGCTTGGCGCGCGCGTTCATGCCGAAATCGCATGCCGACCCAGCTCTTGTAAGGCGTTTTATCATTGGAAAAGCGGGTGTCTCGATAGATGCGAAAAAGTGAGCCGCCATTTACGCGGTCATCCCCGGCATAGCAGTGGCTAATGCTCTGTATCTCTGGAGTTACCGCGCGAATAAAAGCTCGCGATGGTTCGCGCACGTGATCAATGTAGCGCGCCTTATGTTCTGCGAACCATTCTTTATCATTGTGGTCTTTGAGGTCGGCAAGAAATTTAAAAAGTTCGTTATTGAACCATTGCATATGTAGATTCCTGACGTGCTTGGTAGCAAGTATGGTTGGAGGCGGTGGGAACGACAATAAACAGTTTAGTGGAGAATAAGTAACAGGATGTTTCGCAAAATCAAAGTGGGTACTGCGCAGGTCATGATGCTTGGGCTGATAGTGGGGTGCCAGACCATGGATAAAGACGGTAAAGAACAAAGCTCGACAGACTTGGCATCGCCAGCGACTCCTGCAGTGATTCAGCCAGCCGAACAATTGCCGTCCAGTGAAACCGTTGCTGCGATATACGCCGATATGGACGAGGCCGTGGCGGCATATACGGAAGCTCAGGCGATGATCGAGTCAGGGTCTCTATCCGCTGGGCAGACCGTTGCAGCCGACGCCATCAATGCTCTTGATTTGGCCGTAAATCGCTGTCAGGTTGAGCCCGAATGCGATACTGGAAAGGCAGTGCGTAGGTATCAGGCGATACTAGAGCAGCAAGCTTTTGTGTTCACAGAGCCTGCCGCGGCAATGCGTGATGCAGACGCAGGGGACACTGACTCCCTTGGCAATGGCAGCGCCCCAAGTTTGCCGGTAGCGTCCAACAATTCCCTGCAAGGTCAAGATTTACGGGACCACATTCCCATGAATCGTCAGGTGCAAGAGTCTTTGTACGACTGGCTTACATGGAATCGTCCACTGCTGATGCGCACCGCTCAACATTATCGGGAGCTGCGCGGCTTAATGGCACCGGAATTTATCAATGCCGGAATGCCAGAAGCCCTGCTGTTTGGAATCATGGCGGTAGAGTCGGGCGGTCGCGTGCACAGTTATTCGCGAGCCGGTGCAGTTGGTCCGCTCCAATTTATGCGTGCAACTGCAAGGCGATACGGCCTGCGCGAGCAAGATGGATTTGACCAAAGGCTGGACGCCAAGCTTGCGGCTAAAGCAACAGTGGCCTATCTGGCTGACCGACTCAACGAACTGGGCGGTAGCCTGGACAAAAGTCTTGCGGCCTACAACGCGGGCGAAAACCGGCTAAAACGCCTGGACCGGAAGATGAAAGGCAAATCGCTCTGGACGCCGGAGTACTTCTATTCTTTGCCCCGAGATACAAGACACTATGTTCCCAATGTTATGGCGGCAGCTCTGCTGTTCTTAGACGCAGAAAAGTACAATTTGGACCTGGATCTTAACGGGACCGCACCTGACAGCTCCAATCTGGCGAACATTACCCTGGAGAATGAAATGGCGCTGGGTGAGTTGGCGCTATGTGCAGGCGGTCAGCAGCGACGTGATGGCTGGTTCCGTGATTTGCGTAACTTGAATCCTCAAGTCAGCCCGGATGAGAGAATTGGGAAAGATTCCGTTGTTGTTGTGCCCAAAGAATTCGTCAGTATTTTCGAAAGAGAATGCGCTGGCTCCGAGTTGTTAAGTCTTGCTGCCGAGTTGCACGAGGCTGCGTATGATGACGAATCAGAAATGCGGCCTTATGTAATTCAACGAGGGGATTCGCTAGGTCGAATTGCCGGCCGTCATCGCTGTATGTCAATGCAGGAAATTGCTGCCATGAACAACATTAAACCGCCTCGTTATCCGCTGCGCGCGGGCAAGACCATTCAGGTACCAAATTGCTGAATTTACAGATCAAATAATTCTTTGCGCAGTGAGGGTTGGTATTTTTCCAGGGATCCAGTGTTGACGACAACAACATTGGCTCCGGGTCGAATGATTCCCATGTCTACCAGACGAGGTAATGCCGCATAGCAGGCGGCCCCTTCGGGACAAATCCAGCCGTGCTGCCATTGCCACAGGGTCCGAGTCATCTGTTGAATGTCTTCTTCTGGAATTGCGAGCGCAGTGCCTTCACTGGCGCGCAGGATTTCCAGAACCCGGAAATGACCAACTCCGCCGGGCACATTGAGACCATAGGCACATGTAGCGCCCGCAGCTGCTGGCGTTGTGTCCGTCGCATTCGCGGCAATAGCATCAACCAAGGGTTTGGTGGCATTGCTTTGGATTGCCACCATTTTCGGCCGCTCAGCGCCTATGAGTCCGAGCGCTTCAAGCTCGTCAAACGCCTTCCACATGCCCAGCAAGCCGGTGCCGCCGCCGGTGGGGTAAACAATGACGTCGGGCAATTTAAACTGGATGTCGTTGATCTCGCCTGCCAGCGCATGCGCGATTTCCAGGCCGAGCGTTTTTTTGCCTTCGATACGCCAGCCAGGTTCCTGAAAAGTTGCACAGCTGAAGTAGCCTTCTGGCAAATACTCCTCCTTTAGCAGGGCACCCGCTTCACGAATCGTTCCTTCTACCAGCCGCATGTCGACCAGTTGATCTTCCAAACTTGCGCTCGCCACTGTGCCTTTTATGGGCAGCGGCGTATCGGCAGGCATGGCAACCACGACCGACATACCAGCGGCACGCGCATAGTGGCAAAGCGAGTCTCCAGCATTGCCCTGCGTCGGCACCGCAACTTTAGTGATGCCGTAGTGCCGGGCCATGGTGGTCACCATTGCCATCCCCCGATCTTTGAAGCTTAGCGTCGGGTTCTTGCCGTAATCTTTATGCCAGCGCCCTTCATCTTTCAGCCACAGTTCAAAGCCGGCGGTCTTTGCAAATGGGAAGTCATGCTGCGAGAGCAGTGGCGTGTTGCCTTCCCCCAGTGAGAATATGGCTGAAGACTGCTGTGAATCCAGGCTGTTGAACGGCAACAAAACGCCCCAGCGCCATAAGTCGTTGCGTTCCCAGTCAAACCAAGCGTCGATACTGACCTGGTCTCTGATCGCCGCAACGTCCAGCGCCATATTTACCGGCCGTCCATCGATGGGATCGAGATTCATCGGCTGATCCAGGCTGTATTCGGACTCGCTGCCCAAGCCTTTGTAGCATCGATAAAAGGGGTTCATGATTTAAATCTTTAGTATCTCGCCTAAGGGTATGGGCTTGGCAATGTGATAGCCCTGCAGGAAGTCTACGCCAATTTCCCTTAAATGCTCGGCTACGGACTCGCTTTCGACATGTTCGGCGACAGTGGATTTACCCAAACAATGTCCAATCTCATTAATGGTCTTGAGCAGGCCAAAATCTGTCCTATTGTCGTCAATGCCTCGGACAAAACTGCCGTCGATTTTGAGGAAATCTACCGGCAGATTCTTCAGGTAGCTAAAGGAAGACATACCTGTGCCAAAGTCGTCCAAAGAAAATCGGCAGCCCAGATAGCGTAACTCGCGCAGGAAATCAGCGCACATGGCTAAATTAGAGATTGCCGCGGTTTCGGTGATTTCAAAGCAGAGTTTGGACGCTGGAACATCGTACTCATCAAACAATTTCTTGATGTAGTCTGCAAAACGTGGGCGATTGAAAGTCTTTCCTGAGAGATTAACGGAGAGACGCTCGATGTGGTCTATCTTGTCTGCAGCAGATAACAGCTTGAACGTGTTGTTCAGCACATACTCATCCAGAAAATGCACTCTGCCGTAGGCTTCTGCCGGAGGCACAAATTTTTCCGGAGAGATCAGCTCATTGTTGTTATCGCGCATGCGACACAGCACTTCGTAATGAAGCTTGCCTGTGCCTCCCGGTCGCGCGCGCTCAATAAGTTGCCCGAACAATTCAATTCGCTCTTGATCCAATGCTTCTTCCAGCCGCGTAACCCATTGCATGGCGTTGTTACGGCTGCTGATTTCCTCGTCATCCAGCACGTGGCTTTTGACGCGGTCTCTGCCGTCTTCTTTAGCCGTAGCACAAGCTATATCAAGCTGGTTAAATAATTCGGTAGTAGAGACGGTATCTCGGGTAATGCTTACCAATCCAATGCTCGCCGTAACGCGTAGCTTACGGTCTCGCCATGGAGTGCAGTGGGCAGAGACGGCCTTGCGAAGTTTTTCAGCGCTTTCATGCCCAACTGCTGAGTTGCAGCGGGGCAGCAGCATGGCAAAGGTGTCGCCACCAAGTCGCGCAACCACCGCATCTTCTGGAACATGTTCGGTGATAGTCTCGGCGAGATCTTTGAGTAACTGATCTCCCGCTTCGTGCCCAGCAGATGCATTGACTACTTTGAATTGATCAATCTCGATTTGCAGAGCGATGTGGTTGGTCTCTGCCAACTTGGATTCGCCAAGCTTCAATCGTAACTGTCGCTCAAACTCTTTGCGATTGAGACAATCGGTCAGTGGGTCGTGCGTGGCCTGGTGGGCCAGCTGTTCATGCATGCGCTGCACCATAGTGCGCCAGGAGCGATCCATTAACGGTCGGTCTGGGGCATCAACCACGTCGGCCTCGTCGTTGCGTAGCTTGCGCGCAAGACCATCTTGACCAATTTCTAATGCTTTGTGCCCGGCTTTATCGACGAAAACGTATTTGTCTCGCTCGTCGCTTACCCAGACCAATTTGAGCGGCTGGGTGGCACCTGACTTATCTCGATAGAGCATCCAGTTGCCAACATCCATCATCTTGGCGCGGCCTAACCACAGCGCATCGTCCTGATTGAGTTCATGCGGCTGGGTTGGTTGTGGCCGCTGGTGTACCTGATAAACGATGGTTGGCACTTTCGATGTCGCCGGGGCATCCAGCGCTTTATTTAGCATACGAATCAGAACGTCACGGCCCCGAGGATCCGCATTGAGGTCCTGTAGTTTGCCTTTGATTGTCTCCAGCAATACCTCGTCCTGCTGAGCGTCGAAAGGTCCAGTTGAATCTTTGCCCAAGCGTCGGTTGATCGCACTCAGCGTGGCGATCGCTTCTTGCCACTCGCCGTTACCGATACCGCCGCGCACGGCAATCAGGTCAAGCCAGTTGCGCCAGCCCAGGTCAAGCAGCTTGGGGATCAATGCGGGTATTTCGCGTCCGCCAAAGCGCTGGTCCAGCTGCTCTTCAACTTCCCGGCGGGCGCTTTCCAGGCGATGCTGGCCTTCACACGCTTCCAATACTCGCCGCATTTGTGCGGATCGCGCGCGCTGCTGTCGAGCTAAAACGCGTTCCAGCTTATCTGAAGCCTGTTCGAATGCCACCAGATCAGTTTCTTTTGAGTCCCTGATTTGATTGATCGCTTTGTCCGCTTCTGCATAGGCCGCCTCTTTGATGTTGGGTGAGACATGCCGGCTTATGCGTCCCAACTGATTAATCAATTTTCTTGCTGGGTGGTCGCCTTCAGAAAAAATGGTCTGGTCGGCCATGAGCATTCGAACAATTGGTAGTTCGAGACGCTGCATCCAGGTTTTTACCTGGTCGTCGACAACAAGATCTTGATGCACTGCGTTCATGAGTTCTTGCGCGAGGAACACGCTGCGTGCACCTTCTGGCTCTAACGGGCGGTGTTGCGAATCTTCACCAAATTCTTCCTCTAACGCTTTGTCCACTCTTTCCGTTAGCGGTGCTTGGTCCGCTACGTCTTCGCCAGCCGTGCGGTGTAAACGTTCCAGCGCCATTCTCAGTTCGTCCAAGCCAAACGGCGGCGCCTCTTCCTCACCGTCTCCGCCGCGGTCGGCTAATCTGGGCTCCGGCGGCTCCAAATAGGCACCGAGGTCGACAATTTTGCGGCTGTCAGGTGCATCCATACGCATCGGTGACTCGCTTTGTTCGCCGCTAACGTGCGGTGCGCTGGGCCTGGATGCTCGCGACCTGGCCCTGTCACCAGGAAACTGCATAACCCGGTTACCGTTGGAAAAAGGCTGAGCATCGCCCTCGGACTCCTCGGCTGCGCCCTGTGCAGCATTGTTGGTAGCATGGCCGACGTTTTGGGAAACGCCAGACGTGCCACCTTGTTGCAAATCTTCTGGTTGGCTATCCAATTCCGGTGGGGGAGGCTGCGTACTGGGTGCTGCTGGCTTGGTAGGCCGCTTGCTGTGAACCTCGTACTTCAAGTCTGGCAGAATGTCCGCGTCAATAAAGCTTTTATTCAGGGCTGAATATAGCTCGTCCAAGTCCGCGATGACGGCTTTTCTAAACGCATGCCAGACCACTTGCTGTGCTAAATGCGGTAAGGGAGACGACTCAATCACGGAGAAGAAGTTTTGACAAATTGCAGCTGGGCTGACTGGGTTTCGCAGACTGTCAATTTCCTCGCCATACACTTCAGTTAGGCGCTTTTCCAGCTCAAACAAACTGCGAGCGTACTTGGACTCTGCCCCTGCGACCATATCGGTCAAAGCCAACCAGTTTTCCAGTTCATCATCCTGGATTAACGACAACTCATCGTCCTCCCCCTGGCGCGGGTCGGTGGGCGGTTCGATCCGGTGAAAATCTTTTAAGTGATTTTCTACTAGCTGCATGAACTGCTGGGAATAGTCGTTGCCATATTTGCGTAGCAAGCCCATACCTTCAAAGAAAGGCGCCTGGCCGATATCGCTGCCTGCCTCGCTCGCAGCCAACAGCATGGAGTCTCGGGCGGACTCGATTAACTGCTTAACCTGACCCTGCAGGCGTTTTCTCGTTATGGTCTTAAATTTCTGCAGGGGTTTTGACTGCGGTTGGGAAGATTCAGCAGAATTAGAATTCCCCATCAAGACGATCGCGTGATCTTGACTACGCCCGTCAAAATCTATGCCCAGCCCCATTTGCCCGATCCGGGCTATGCTGCCGCGGAGAACGATGGTCTTGCCCTGATGTGAGACATCCAGCTCCACGTCGTCCCCAAGTCTTAGTTTGCGCGCTTCAGGATGTTCGGTTATCAATTCAGCGTTCGCAGTGGATGCAAACAAACCAGATTGGGAAATGTTTTTAACAGATAGCGGGAACGGGTT
>CAZVYE010000101.1:0-12289 GCA_964630895.1 uncultured Gammaproteobacteria bacterium
CATGTCCTGCGTGTTTCCAGCGTGGGCCTTCTGTTGTTTGACTATGAGGGGCGGGTTGACATGGTGAATCCTGCAGCGGCCCAGCTGATCGGATTATCCGTGGATCAGATAGTGGGCAAGCGACTGGGACAGCTCAGTTCGAGTCTGGCAGAGCGACTAAACCATCTGGCTCCAGGAGATAAGACCGTAATTCACCTTTCGGCGGCACGGCGGGTTAAGGTGGAGCGACTGCAGTTTATTGACCGAGGATTCGAGCGGGAGTTTATCGTCCTGGAAGAAATAACTCGTTTAATAAATCGCTCCGAGCAGCAGGCTTATGCAAAGCTGATTCGCCTGATGTCGCACGAGGTCAACAACAGTGTCGCTGCTACGAGCTCATTGTTGGAATCGTGTCTAAATTATGCCGAACAACTAGACCGAGACGATCGTCGCGATTTTACCCAGGCATTGGATGTTGTTATTCGGCGTAATGCTAATCTGAATCGATTTATGCAGGACTTTGCCAGCGTCGTTCGGTTACCCGAACCAAACCTGAAGCCGACGCTGTTGACGGATATTATGTCCGATATGGCATTGCTGTTCGGCCCCAAATGTCAGGATCAAGGCCTCCACTTTGAGGAGTCAATTGTTGGCGAGCTCGGACCCGTTAATGTGGATCGAGATATGCTGGAGCAGGCCATCATCAATATTCTCACCAATGCGCTGGAGGCAGCCGGGAAAGGAGGACGAGTTTGGTTGAACCTGTCTACCACGGACAATGGTCAGCGCATAGAAGTCCTCGACGATGGGATAGGTTTGCAAGACAAGGACAGGTTGCAGCTATTTTCGCCGTTTTACACGTCCAAGCCTGGCGGGCAGGGGCTTGGGCTAACGCTGGTAAAAGAAATATTGCTGCGCCATCATGCGGAGTTTGATCTGGTGCCGGGGCCTGACGGGCGTACGCTATTCTGGATTGAACTGATCCAAAGCAAATAAGACTTATTGCGCGGACGCGCCGTCGTTGTGGCTTAACTTGGAAATCCACACAGCGGTTTGCGGCCAGATTTAGCAGGAAGTTTGTCAGGTTGGTGTGGTTTTGTAATTCGGCCCTGTAGTGGCGATGCCACAGGGTGCCGGTGTCGTTGTACACTACATCCACGTTGGACGGCCAAGAACCCCGCAACCAGCCCCGCACATAATGCACTTGGTCATCTAAGAGGAAGGCGAAACTCTGCAACTTCAATACAGGATGAAACGTGAACCTGATAACCAGGTATCCGATTTGCAGCCGTGCTCTTGCCTATTTCGTCACTGGCCGCTACCAGGAGACAAGTCCACGCTTCATCCGTACTGTATAGACGTATTTTGCCACAAATCGTTCATTTATTTGCATAAATGTCGTAAAGAATGTTGAACACCACGCTCTGCGGGGCTTCAGGGGTGATCAGCGGGCGCGACCATATTAAGATCGAAGCGTGGCAAACGACACATGCTGCCTGGCAGCTCGCGCAGGCGACGCGAAACAATCATTTTTGGAGGTGAAATGGAAGGATTTGCGGACTGGTTTAGTAACGATTTTATGCCCCATGGCCATTGCTACTATTGGTACCCTGAAATACTTTGGACTCATCTGATCGCGGATTCGCTGATCGCGCTGGCGTATTTTTCAATCCCTGTCACCCTGGCAATCTTCTTGCGCAAAAGACAACTGGCGGAGCACGCGGTGGTTGTTTGGCTGTTCGTGTTATTTATCACGCTCTGCGGTATCACCCACTTGATGAATATCGTCGTGATCTGGAATCCAGTGTATCCAATCCAAGGCGTTATAAAGCTTGCCACTGCGATTGCCTCAGTGCTAACCGCGGTAGTCATTATTAAATTGCTGCCTAAGGTCATGACTTTGCGCACCGCCAAAGAGCTGCAAACAGTTAATGACGAACTGCAAATGAGTCACACTGCCCTGGAAGAGACCAATCTGCAACTAGAGATGAGTAATCGCCAGCTGAGCGAGTTCAGCAGGGTTGCTGCCCATGACTTGCGGGAGCCTGTTCGGAAAATTTCTATATTTGGTGAACGGCTGCTTGAATCGAATCCTGACCTGGACGAAGCTTCAAAAATGTATGTGGATCGTATGGTTAATGCCAGTCACCGCATGCGTCATTTGGTGGACAGCCTGATGCAGCTGACCCAGGTCGGTCTGGCAGATATCGTAATGACCCGCGTCTCACTATCCAATATTGTGGATCGAGCTGTGGATAATTTGCAGATATTGATTGAGGAAAATAACGCTACCGTCAAAGTGTCCCCACTGCCTGAGATTAAGGGCGACGAATCGTTCTTAGAGCAAATGTTTCAGAACTTCATCCAAAACGCCATCCGATATAAGCAACCTGGGCGCGATCCAATTGTGAGAATTGGTGCTTGTTTATCTTCCGATGAACAGTCCATGGTGATCGAAATTCAGGACAACGGAAAGGGTTTTGAGATGGAGCATGCGACGCGTATTTTTGAGCCATTTCGACGGCTGGAAAGCGACGCAACTGTGGGCACAGGTATGGGGCTGGCTATTTGTCGAAAGATTGCTAATCTTCACAACGCTCGGGTTACCGTAGACAGTTCACCGAATCAGGGAACGACATTTAAAATTCATTTCCCGGTGCGCCAGGTGGACGCTCCATACGAACCCATTGAATAATTCAGGAATACGAATGACCACTACACTTGACCAATCATACGTTGATTACCTCCAGCTTCAGGTTCGACGCCATACCCAAGCGGTGGAGCCGACACGTTGGCGCGGACTGGCGATCCACGCGGGCCGAGAGACCATTCAGTTCTTGGATGATATGCCGTATCCATTCGTGGCAAATCCACTTTTCAAAGCATGGTTGCCTTTGGATCAACATCCGGAGTGTTGGCTCATTTTCGAGCCGGGGATGACGCCCAGGGTCATCTATTACCAGCCCGCAGATTATTGGCATACGGTGCCTGAAGATCCGGAAGGTGTGTGGGCCGAGCAGCTTGATGTAGTGGTTATTCGAACGCCGCAAGAAGCTCGCAACCATCTGCCCGAGGACTTACGTGACTTTGCCTATATGGGAGAGTTCGGCGACAGCCTTGCCGACTGGGGCTTTGGCGGCACCAATCCGTCCGAGATTATCAACTATCTTTCGTATCATCGGGCTTACAAACACGAGTATGAGTTGGCGTGCATGCGCGAGGCCAGCGTTTGCGGGGCGCGGGCACATATGGCGGCAGAGCGCGCTGCACGGGCTGGCAAGAGTGAGTTTGGAATCCATTTAGACTATATGGCCGCCGTGAACCTCGCCGAAAAAGAGCTGCCTTATGGCAACATTATTGCGCTGAACAATCACGGTGCGGTGCTCCATTATCACGATCTTGAGCGGAATGCGACAAACACAAGCCGGTCTTTTCTCATTGATGCGGGTGGCAGCTTTAACGGCTACGTGAGCGACATAACGCGCACCTATAATTTGGATGGCGACGCGCGGTTTGGTGATCTGCTGGAGCGCATGGAAACGGCTCAGCTAGAACTGGTTGATGGCGCGCGGGCGGGCGTAGACTATCGGGATTTACATGTCACAGCGCATGAGAAAATTGCGGCGGTGCTCAGTGATATGAAAATTGCCAAGGGCAGCGTCGATAGTTTGGTTGAATCAGGTGTGACTCGTACGTTTTTCCCCCATGGCCTGGGTCACTCTATTGGTCTGCAAGTACATGACGTCGGTGGATTTTTAAATGGCACGGACGGCACACTGCGCGAAAAGCCTGTAGATCATCCGTTTCTACGACTAACGCGCACGCTAGAAACCGACTTTGTCGTAACGATAGAGCCGGGCCTCTATTTTATTCCCATGCTGCTTGACGAGCTTAAGCAAACAAAAGCCGCCGATTGCATTGATTGGGATATCGTCGAAAAGCTTATTCCGTATGGTGGGGTGCGCATTGAAGATGACGTGGCTATAACCCACGGAACTCCAGAGAACCTTACCCGAGACGCGTTCGCAGCACTCAGTTGATGGTTGTCTCTCGGTAGACGATTGTTGTGTGGTATTACGTTGCAAAAGTGGCGATTTCAGCGGTTTTGGTGGTGATTATTGCTGAAGTCGCAAAACGCAGCACTTTTGTAGGAGCTGCTATTGCATCGCTGCCGCTGCTTTCGGTATTGGCTTTGACGTGGTTGTATGTGGATACGGGTGATAAGGTGCAGGTCGCCCAACTGTCACGCGGCATTTTTTGGTTGGTACTCCCTTCGCTGGTGTTTTTCCTGGTGCTGCCCGTGTTGCTGCTGAAAACGCAACTGCATTTCGCTGCAAGCTTGGGCATCGCTATGGCCGCGACGGCCACCAGTTACGCCTTAATGGTTTTCGGTTTATCCCATTTCGGCGTGAAGCTATAGATACGGTGAGTACTGTTAGCCGTTTTCTGCAGACAAAAATCGATCCGGGTAGCGTAAGGCAGAATCGATTGCCGGGCGCGAAACTTCGGTAATGATATCGCCAGACTGAATTTGGTCCGCAATGGTCTCTTGAGTGTGCACCGCTGGTAACGCATTGCTTGGATGGGCAGCACCTAACAGACGGGCCCAACCGTTGCGTCCTCCGCGTTTGACGGCATACAGTGCGTAGTCTGCCAATTCAACGGCATATTCCCATTCAGTTAGTCCGGTTTGCCCCGAGTAAACCGGATATCGAGCCAGGCCCACTGAACAGGTCATGCCAATAAGTTCAGCCGATTCCAACTTGAATACGTTGCTTGCTACGCCCTCACAAATCCGATTGGCGATAGTCGCCATTTCTCCTTGAGGTACGTTGTTGAGAATCAATAAAAACTCTTCTCCGCCCCATCGGATAACGTCATCTCCGGCGCGAGTCAATTTCTTCAGTAGCTTGGCAAACTGGATTAGTACATCATCTCCGGCGCTGTGCCCGTGTTCATCGTTGACACGTTTGAAATGGTCTATATCCACCAAGCCTAAAAGCATGCTTGGGCTGCGCTCAGCCAGCAATCCGGTGCCATCAACATCGCGCGCAAGCGCGTGCATCACGTAACGTCGGTTAAACGTTCCCGTTAGTGCGTCCCTCTGGCTGACTTCTTGTAACTCTTGATTGGCCGACAGCAAGCGACTGTTTAGTTCACGCAGCTCTTCGGTACGACTAGACACTTTGCGCTCCAGGCTTCGTTGCACTCTACGTAGCGACCGCATACGCCATTGATAACCAAAGCCAATCAACAGCAGCAGCAGTAATGCCAGGGTGGGTAGGAACCAGGCGGATTCATAGAACCGAGCTTCTACAACTATGGGCAACTGATTGGGATTCGGATTCCAGTTGCGCGATGAATTGCTGGCTGCGACCTCGAACACATAATCGCCTGGTGGCAGGCTGGTGTAATAAGCGGTACGGCGGGTGCCGGCCTCGATCCATTCATCGTTGTAGCCCAACAGCCGATAGCGGAACTGAACATGTTTGGGATTGCGATAGGTTAGTGCGGTGTAATCGATCGTGAGGTCGCGAGTTTCTGTGCCAATGATAAGCGCTTCCCCGCCTGGGTCGAATACCTGGTCCGCAACCTGGACTGACTCAATCACTACCGGGGGAGCGGTATCGGTGATTTGAATGCGATCGGGCTGCAGCTCCAGCAGGCCATCCAGCGTGGGGAACCAGAATGAGCCATTCCGATAGGCGCCTTTTGCTGTTCCTGCGCCGTTGCAGCATCTTGCAGGTTGCGACCCAACCAGACCGTTGTTGCTAACTAGATTCTCTACTTGCAGCCGCGAGGCCGTCGGGCTTTCAGGTTCGGGCAAAGAGCTCATGGCAATTCGGAACGCGCCGGCCTCTGCGCCGACCCACAAGAAGTCTCCATCGGGGCTGGCCATATAGAAGATGCCGCCTCTGGGCAAGCCTTGCTGCTCACTCACTTTGGTCCATTGGCCACCTCGGCCCACAAACAACCCATTCGCCAGCGTGCCCACCAACAACCTGCCATCCTCAAGTTTCGCCAGCGACGTGATAAACGCACTGGTTAGAAGCTTTGGCATAGCAGGCTGCTCCAGCTGCCCTGCCTGAAGCGTTCGCAGCCCGTCCTCTGATCCGACCCAAAGCAGTGGACCGTCGGGTATTAATATCCGAACTCTTTTCGCGCTTACGGTAGGAAAATCAGCTGCCTGTCGCAGGGTTTCCCCGTCATACGTGTACAAGCCGTTGCTGCCACCAAACCAAATTTGGTTGTCAAAAGCGATAATGCTATTGATCTGTTGGCCATTCAGAGTCTGAAACTCGTCGGGGGTCACCAGTTGGCCATCTTGCCAAAGCGCTGCCCCGGATTTGGTGCCGATCCAAAGCATCCCTTTCGGATCTTGATACATGGTGTAAACGGCCGGGTCCGGCAAATCATCGCCGCGGAGTATGCGAGTAACCTGTTTGTCCCGTAATGAAAATAGCCCCGAGTTGGTGCCGATCCACAGGTCGTCTTTCAAGCCTGGTTCTACGCTCCATACAAAGGTGTCGGTCAAGCCAGAGGCGGCTGAGTATCTGCGTGTCCAACCATCCCAAACCCGCATCAGGCTGTGTGTCTTGCTACCCAACCACAGGTTGCCTTCGTGGTCTTCCATCATAGAGACAATCCAAGGCTTAAATCCAAAAACTTCCTCGTCAGTGGCGTCGAAAGTGCTGGGTTCGATAAATCGCACCAAGGCAAGATAGGTGCCTACCCAGAGTCGATTGCTGGAATCTACAAACAGGCTTTCCACGGCTTGGTCTGCCAGGTTAGTTTCCTGAAGAGGCCAGCTAAAAGCGCTGCCATCCCAGCGCAACAGACCCTGATTGGTGCCGATCCACAAAATGTCCTTCCAGGCGCTGAGTTTCTGCACTCGGAGGTCGGCGGCAGGTAATTGCACAATCTGGCCATCCTCGAATAACAGGCCTCCATCGGTGCCCGCCACTAACTGGCCAGAAAACTCTGTCAGTGCATAGAGTGGTTCATTCTTATGATTGTGCAAACTGAATTGGCCGTCGTGCCAAATTTTGAGGCCGTCACTAGTAGCGGCGTAAAATTGGCCGCTGGAAGATTCATATAGTTGCGAAACAATGCCCAGTTCCGCACTGTCTGCGACCACATGAAACTGTTCGTCTTGCAGATACACCAGACCTTTGGCCGATGCGGCCCAGAGCTTACCGTCGTTTGAGTAATAGAGGCTTTCAACATGGTTCGATAGCAGGTTAGGATATTGATCGACGCCATAGACTTTGAAGCGAACGCCGTCGAACCGGGTAATTCCGTTCTGCGTCGACGCCCATATGTAGCCCTGGTTATCCTGGATGATTTGTAGTGCCGAAACCTGGGGGAAGCCTTCCTGAACGCCCCAGCGGGTTAGTACAAACTGGTTAAAAGGCTTTTCTTCAGCTGTTACCGGGGTCCCGAATGCGACCCACAGTAACCCCACGGCGACCCATGATTGCAGCCGTCGCTGCATTCCCCAACGTTGCTTGTTCCCTGTCCCTAGCCAACGCAACTGCATTCTCGCTCTATTTACCTTCACTAAAGGACGCTAGGCTTGCTCCCGAGCAGCCAAGTGAACGGCTTGCTTGTGTTAAGTCATTTCATTTTAGTAATTAGAATGCCACATTTTAGCAACACAGTTCTCAATTTGTACTCTTTTGCGGTTAATTTAGCTGCTTAGCGGTAGCGCAAGTGGCGGCTACCGCTAAGTTTGGAGTTTAACCAGCTGTTACAGGTTTAATACGGACTTGCCCTGGTCAAAAACGATGTCGACAGGAATGCCTGCAGCTGCCAATCGATTCAGGTCTTGTTGCAGCTGATCACCCGTGATGCCGCGCTCCTCTAACAGTTGTACTGCACCAGAATAGTTACCATCTCCTTGCAGCTTAAGAATAAGCGCGGAGAGGCTGCCAATAGCCTTTTGCATGGCTTCAAAATTTACTCGGTAGTGACCTGATTCTGGGTCGCGGCTAAACGCGCCTTGTTCTGCAAAGTAGTTAAACCGCACCATATTGGCCTTACCGTGGGCGCTTGATGCACCAAACCGAACAGAGCGGAAAATTCCGGCGAGAAACGTCGTGTAGTAATCCATTAATTCGCTGTCAGGCAATTCGCCTTTGGCGTGCAGGCTGGTGATCATATACAGACCCAGGATGTCGGCCTTGCCTTCCTCCAGTGCAGACGCGGTCTCTTTGAGTGCTGAGCGCACAGTACCGCGACCATTTAAGGTGTTTTTGATGCCCAGCCCATGGGCTACTTCGTGAAACATGGTATTGGCGAAAAATGCATCAAAAGTAATATGTTGCCGCTGGTCCTGTGCAATCAGCTCACCTGCAATAGGAACTAGAATCTGGTCAAACTTCGCGCGCATGGCGTTCTTAAGCTGCAACCGTCGTGTACCTTTTGCCAGCTGGACCCGCTCGTCATTGGGCAAATTAATGGCGATAGTCTTGGAGCCGGCATTGCAGTCTCCTGCGTAATAAACCACGTCATAAGCGTTGAGGTCGGCATCCGACCCCGGGGTTTCTTGTTTGTAGGCATCGGGAACCGGCAGATTTCTCTGTAGCTCTGGTAGATACTGGGCAAACTTGCTGAGTCGCTCGCTCCACGCCAGGTCTTTTATCAGCACATAGGATTCAAACGCTGCTTTATAGCCGAACAGCTGATCTTCATAGGTTTCTATAGGTCCATAAACCAGTTCAACAGGATTGGTCTTATTGTCCATCCACGCCATATCGCTGGCTAAATAATCGTTCGAAAGTAGGGCATCTGCTCGCAGGCGCAGATAGTTGGCAAACCCTTCATGCTCGGCAAGATCTGCTGCCTGGCGCAACAAATTTGCGGCTTTGTTCAACTCGTCTGCAAATGCTTCACTGTAAGGTACGCTGATCAAGTCACCGGATGGGGTGCGGCGCAGCAGCGTATATAAGCTGGTTTTATCGTCTACCTCTGCAGACTCAAATTCTGCTTTGCTCATATCGCGTGGATAAAAGTTTGCCCCGGCAGGTTTTGCCCCGATCCCTTCAATGAAAGGTGCGTTGTCTGCAAGACGATCCCATGGACCGTAATTTATACGTGCAAAACGCTGCGCTTCCGAGGTCGAAATATTGTTGAGCAATTCGGTTTTATCGCCGTAAGCCTGACGCCAAAACAGGTCGTCCATGATGGCGCTGGCCTCGATTAGCACTGCAACCATTTGTTGTTGTTTGCTGCTGAGGTGGCTCATGTCCGCAGTCAGCGTAAATGGCGCATATATCTCCGGTCGAACAGGTGCCAGCGATTGGTTAGTACCGGATTCAACGGCGTCTGATTGCATCGGTTTTTGGGCGTCGCACCCAATTAAAGTAGCGGTCGCTATACCAATAATAATCGCGAACTTTCTCACTTGAGCTCTCCCTCTAGGTCTCATTTCGCATCAATTCCAGAATTTCGTCTTGGCGGTTCTTTGCCCGTTGCTTCATGGCTATGGTGTCAGCACCTTGCAGCATTTCAGGTTCATATTGCAGGTTCAGATGCGCACATATCTTGGTGGCTGTCGCTTCGGTTTGCAAAGCCAAATCGTCCAGCGTCACGCGTAAGAACCTTGCCGGGTCTATCTCGCAGAACTGGTGCAAGATCTGTTGCATTTGTTGGTGTGTTTGTTGGCACTGATGCCAATCTAGCAGCTTGAAGTTTGCGGCATTGATTGGCTTAGGTGTTATCCAGCTTTCGAATGCTGCGGTAGTCTGATCTTTGTCTACCCAAACAAATCTGGCATTTGGAAACGCGCTCAAGATTTGCACCAGGTTAGTAGTTTGCCAATCAGTATAGTCAACGATCAGTTCCCGTTGATCATCACTGCGTATGGAGTTCAACCATTGCTGTGCGGCGTTTTGGATTGAGACCTGCGGATCTTGCTCAGCGCGTCGTAAACGCGGACCTAACTGCGCCTGCCAAACTGTTTGTGCTTTACTGTTCCAAGCGAGCAGCTCAGCAAGTGTATCGCCATGTGCGCCTGGTGCAGCGAGAATAAAAACCATATCTGCTTTATCGTCAGGCGGTGCATAAGGATATTCTTTAGCCAGTTCAGTGACGTCTTCAAAGCGCTGGCTTAGTGTGTTGGATGTATCTAGATGCGATAGCTGGGAAAGCAGTGTTTGGTTTGCCCGCTGCGCTAGATCCTTCGCCTGCGCAAGATTGCCATCGTAGAAGGCCGCAACGGCAAGCATCTTGTTCAACACCACGTCATCCTCTGACATTTGCGCAGATATCACCTGCTGCAGGTCATGCCATTGCATACGCTCCACCGCAATTGCTGCTTTCGCCCGTTGCGTTTCAGCAGCGTCAACCCGCGGCCCGTAGTCGGCAATCCAGCGATCCGCGTCATCAAATTTGTGGGCAGCAAGTAATGCATCGATACCAGCCAGCAGCGCACCTTGGCTGTCTGGCGCATTGGCGTGCTTGCGCAGGACTTGGCGATAGTGATGTGCGGCGTCGTCCAGGCGGCCTTGTGCCCTTGCAGTTTGCGCAACACCCATGCGGGCGGGTACACAGTGAGCATCTAAGGTTAGAGCGTTCTGGAACGCGTTTTCGGCCCGCTCAAACTGTCCGGTTTGCAGATAGATTTGGCCAATATTTAACTGAAGCGGTATCGACTTGGGTTCTAGTTGAAGTGCGCGCGAAAAGTATTCGGCAGCTTGAGCAAACTCACCCTGTCTTGCGTATAGGTTGCCTTTTGCGTTTAAGCAGCCAAAATGTTCGGTATTACGAGCTAGCGCCGTGTCCAAATAGCCATGTGCATCTTCCACGTCGCCGCAATCTCTGCAGGCCTGAGCCAGCAGTAATAGACATTCTGGATGCTCCGGTTGCAGCTCGTTAGCCTGCTCCAGTGCGTTGCGCGCAGCGGCTGCCTGATTATCGCTGAGCAGTGCATTGCCCAGATTAAACCAGTGGTTGGCGTGGTTAGGCTGGAGTTCGGTAAGCCTGCTAAAGCTTTCAGCGCCCTGGGACAGCTTACCCATGTGGCATGCGCTTACAGCTCTTAATTCCAGTCCGGGCAGATTATCTGGAGCAAGTCTCAGCGACTCTGTGGCTAGCGCGTAAGCGTCTTGTATTTTGCCATTTTGAAACGCTGCTCGAGCGTCCGAAAGCAGTTGTTCAGGGTTGTTTCCTTGGGCACCATTCATGCTGATATCTATTCAGTTTGACGGGGCGCGGATTCTAGCACGCGGCGTTGACTTGTAGGATTGTACCCTGCGCCCACTTAATCTTGTCGCCATTTAAATAGGGTAGAAGCGAAACATGGAATCATTATTTGGGAATATCGAATTCGAATACTTAATGAAGACTTATCTGGTCCCGTGGGCCATCAAGCTGGCTACAGCTATCGTAATCTTCATTATCGGTCGCATCGTGGCCAAGTTTATTGTCAATCTCGTGACCAAGGCGATGGAGCGGTCGGGTCAGGATCAGATGCTGATTAATTTCGTACGATCCGTGTTGGGTTGGGCACTGCTTATTGTCGTGATCGTTGTGGCGATTGGACAGCTGGGTGTAGAGACCGCATCCATCATTGCTTTGCTCGGTGCCGCTGGTTTGGCGGTTGGATTGGCCTTGCAAGGCTCGTTATCTAATTTCTCTTCTGGCGTGATGATAGTGGTTTTTCGGCCCTTCAAAGAAGGCGACTGGGTCGAAGTTTCGGGAGTTTCTGGCTCAGTAGACAACATCAATCTGTTCAATACAGAGCTGCGAACCGGTGACAACAAGAAAGTTATCGTACCCAACGGTGAAATTTACGATAACGTGATCACCAATTATTCTGCGCACGATACGCGACGGATCGATATGACCTTTGGAATTGGTTACGACGACGACATGCAAAAAGCAGCTGCGCTGATTCGTCAGGTGCTTACTCAGGACGAGGCGGTTTTGGACGACCCTGAGCCGAAAATTGCGGTGGGAGAACTTGCCGATTCCAGCGTAAATTTTGTGGTGCGGCCATGGGTTAAAACGGAAGACTATTGGGCGGCCAAGTGGCGCATTACAGAAACTATCAAAGCAGCGTTCGATCAAGCTGACATTTCTATTCCGTATCCTCAGATGGACGTGCATATGGACCGGCCTGCGAGCGATGGTTCGAACAACAACTCGCCAAATGGCGACCAACCCAAGGCAGCATAATGGAAAAGGTGGCGTTCATTGGCCTGGGCGTTATGGGGTATCCCATGGCTGGCCACGTTGCCGGTGCAGGGTTCGATGTTCGTGTGTTCAACCGGACTGCTGCGAAGTCCAGCCAATGGGCGCAGCAACA
>CAZVYE010000102.1:0-12209 GCA_964630895.1 uncultured Gammaproteobacteria bacterium
AGCTTTTGTTAATGACATCAAGGCGGATTTGTTTGACGCAAACACGGTTTACGTTGCGTTGGACAATCACAAGTACGGAGACTTTAAGCCGTACCTGCTGAAAAGCACCAACCGAGGTAAAAGCTTTAGATCCATTGCTGGGGACCTTCCAAAGGATCATCTAGTCTGGCGTATGGTGCAGGATCATGAAAAGCGTGATCTGCTGTTCGCTGCCACTGAGTTTGGCGTGTTTTTCTCTCCCAATGGAGGAGCCAAGTGGGTTGAGTTAGATGGCAATATGCCGGTTATCAGTCACCGCGATATTGCCATCCAGCGCCGCGAGAACGACCTGGTCACGGCGTCGTTCGGTCGCGGATTCTTTGTGCTGGATGATTACTCTCCGTTGCGGGAGGTTACCGCAGAGTCGCTAGAACAAGAGGCCATGCTGTTTAAGCCCAGAGACGCATGGTGGTATGTGGAAAAGCGCACTTTGGGCGGTGGTACCAAGGCCTATCAAGGGCATGGTTTTTACGTGGCTCCCAATCCGCCTTTTGGCGCAAACATTAGCTACTATTTAAGCGACGACAGTCCCACGCTGAAAGAGGCGCGTCAAAAGCGCGAAAAAGAGCAGCGCGAAGCCAATAAGGAAAACCGATTTCCAGGTTGGGACGCGGTTGCGGCTGAGCAGCAAGAGGCGGAACCCGCCGTATTGCTGACTATTCGAAACAGCGCGGGCGAAGTTGTTAGACGCGTCACCGGGCCAATCAAGAAAGGCATGCACCGTGTCAACTGGGATTTGCGAGCACCGGCACCGGATCCAATTGGGACAGAAGCAAACTATTTTCGCGATCCGTTGGGGCATTTGGTTACACCTGGAATGTACACAGTCGAGCTGGGTGCCCGCACAAGAGACGGTTATCGCAAGCTGGCCGAGCCTGAGTCGTTTGAGGTCAAACGCATGAACAAAGGCACGCTGCACCAGACCGATCCTGCAGACGTCGTGGCATTTTGGCAGCGCATAGAAGATGTGCAGCGTCAGGCAACTGCGATGGGGCAAGCGCTACCGGTAGTCGAAAAACGAGTTGAAAACCTGGGTAAAGCCCTGGAGCAAACTCGCTCGGCACCAGCGGGCCTGGATGAGCAATATGCCGCTATCCGTTCTGCCTTTGCTGATTTGAAATCGCATATTCAAGGGCGTGAAGAAGCCTACATTGTGGGTGATCTGGATGAGCCCAACGTCGGCAGCGAGCTATCGGTTGCCATGATTGGCAACTTGTATTCGACGTATGGCCCCACGCCAACCCATGAAGCGGCAATGGATCGCGCCGAACAAAAGCTCGCGGCAGTAAAAGCGGACTTTATTCGACTGACCGAGCAGCAAATTCCACAGTTTGAAAAGTCGTTGGTTGAGGCCGGCGGGCCCTATATTCCGGGCATGTCTATTTCTACTTTCGAAGATTAACTACTCCAGGCCGACCGGGCACTAGCCTGGTCGGCTGTCACGCGCGGACGGCTAACGCAGCCAGCGCCAGGCATAGGCCAGGCTCATCAGAGCTTGAGACACATAAGTAAAAGCGGCGGCCCGCAGAATGCGGGTCGCGTGCTTTTTATCCCCTTCCAGCAAGACTCCCGCTTTATCCAATACCGGCAAGGCCCGGCCAAAACTGGCGTCCCATTCCACAGGCAAGGTAATCAAATGCAGTATGGTGGCCGCAAATACGCCGATTGCCGCCAGCATTAATACCAGGCCCGTTGCTCCAGGATTGCGTGTGAGCAGCCCAACCAGTGGTGCTGCTACAAATGCTATCCCCGCGAGCTTACCCATGCTTGCAGCAGCTGGTGCCAATTTGGTTCTAAGCAACAGGGGCTGATAGCCATCTGCATGTTGGATGGCGTGGCCAACTTCGTGAGCAGCCACAGTGATTGCGGAAAGTGATTTCGAATTGAAATGTTCCGGCCCCAGGCGCACGGTCTTGGAGGTCGGATCATAGTGGTCGCCTTGGTCGGTTGGCTCCACGTCGACGTGCTGTAGGTTCAGCTTATCCAGCAGATGACGGGCAAGCTCTCCGCCAGTACCGGAGTATCGATCCGCTGGTTCCGAATACTTCTTCAGGGTCCGTTTGACCCACCAGCCTGGTCCGGCAATTACCGCGATTACAACTATGAAAAAAATGATTAGATGCATGGGCTAATGATACAGCCCCAGCTTTGGTTTCAGTATCTCCCATAGGAAATGGTAGTGCCCTTGTGTTGATCTGCGCGTCAGAATTTGTGTGATGTTCGATCGCCCTTGGCACGCAAACTATTAGTAAGAATCCCCATCAACCAAACTGTGATTTTTTATGGATTTGATGGCTGAGGCGCGGCATTTCGCGCCTGGCCCAAGAGTCGAGAAAGACACTACGCGTGCCATGCCCCCAGAATAAGTCCGTAAATCGTGAATTGGGTGGTGTGGTAACCCCCATTTATTAGCCAGAGTTTTAATGGCTTTTGTTCAAAGAGGTAATTGATACCAAAGCTACTCGCCACCCATGCAAATCCAGCCAGGAAGCCAACGCCTGTAGCGAATAGCAATTCGGGCCGTGGGCCTAGAAAGAAAGCGAACACTACTGCGGCTAGTAGCGATAGCAGGAATGAAATGCCGTAGACTTTTCCAGGATGTGAAGATTGCAAATCTTCTTCAGTCAGATTGGACGCGTGCATCCAGGCCTTCCCAAATAGAGCAGGTGAATACCACAGCCCACCAATTGCGAATGCCGACACCGCCGCGACTAATATTGCCCAAATGTTTATGCCTTCCATTGTTGTCTCCAGTACTAAAACGGAACACTAGATTAGCGGACATAGAACCGGTCGTATTGGAAAAATCTGACATGCAGCAAAACACGTTCAACACACATCACAAAGCGATAGTGTCGGTGGTCTCATCTGCCAGGTGATTGCGGGCAAAGTGTTGCGGGGTGGCACCGGAGAACTGGCGAAATTCCTTGTGCAAATGGGCCTGGTCGTAATAGCCGCAGTCCAAGGCTAGATCGCCCAGAGCCACCGTCGGGTTGCTGCGAATGGCCCGCAGCACACGTTGAAACCTGATAAGCATGCCGCACTGCTTTGGCGTCAGGCCTACCTGCTGTTCAAACAGCCGAACAAAATGTCGGTGGCTGATACCAAATTCCGCTACCAGATCACCCACGCTCACTACTCCATTATGGGTGTAGTATTTCTGTAACGCGCCCGCCACCGCGTAATGCACTTTCGGTCCGCGAGCTATTTTGTCTAATGTGTGTTTGGCCAACGCATTGATGCGATCTGTGGCGTTGGCAGCATTGCCCATCTGTTCGAAGAGTAAATCCAACTTGGCGTCGAAGACTTGGTCCGACTCGACCACAGCACCGGTTATCTGGTTCAGTGGCGCACCAAAATAGCGCCAGGCTCCAAGGGGCGTTAGTCGCATGCCCAGCAGATGGGAATGGCCGGATGATTCGATGATTAGCGGCGCTTTTTGAATACCGGAAACCCAATAGTGTCGGTAGGCTTCAGGTTTGTCATCTCGCAGCAAAAACTGGTCCGAAGCAAAGTTGAACATGAGCTCCAGTCCACCCGTTGGGAGAATGGCTTCACGCAGGAACTCTGTTGTCCCATTGGATTCCCAAATGATAGAAAAGTACTGAGACCAGGGTGCAGCAGGTATGCCCAAATGCAGACCATAGCGACCAAAAGGCGTATCAAACTGTCGAAATGTCACCGTGACGGCTGTTGGCTCGACAGATCGGACAACGGCATCCATTGCTACTGCTCTGACCCACCCTGCAGATAAGCCTGCATGGCTTCCGGCGATACGTCCTTGATATGAGTAGCCAGCGACCACTCATAACCAAAGGGATCGATAACGCTGCCAATGCGATCACCGTAGAACTGGTCTTCGACCGCTCGGCCTGGTTTGGCTCCTGCCGCGATGGATTGCGCGACCACTCGGTCTACGTCGGTCACGTAGATCATCAGACTTATTGGCATTTGGGAGCTACCGTCGGGTGCATGAATGCCGGACTCTGGAAACTCGTCTGCCAACATCAGCACGCCGCCACCTATATTCAACTCTGCATGCCCAATACGATCATCCATATCCAGTCGGAAACGCTCTTCGCCAGCAAAAGCTTGCGTGTAAAACGCAATGGCTGCCTTGGCGTCCTTAACGACGAGATAGGGAATGATGCCGGTGTATCCGTCAGGTATGGGGTTTGGCATGATGGCGAACCTCTTATGTGCCGCGCAGAACACAGTCTAACCGGCAACCTCTGCTGCGCCAATTTTTGCCCAATTTGGCAGCTTCCGGTAGCATCCAAATCCTGACCAATTGAAAGGGGAATGGGATATGGATGGGGCACAGAAGACGCCGGTACATCTATGGATAGTGGGAATTTTGGCATTGCTCTGGAATGCCATGGGAGCTTTCGACTATACGGCCACACACATGCAGATGGAATCGTACATGTCGAACTTTACCGAGGCGCAACGAGAATATTTTTACGGATTCCCGGCCTGGGCGATTGCATTTTGGGCAGTAGGGGTTTGGGGTGCGCTGCTGGGTTCAATTTTCCTGTTGATGCGTAAAAGCTGGGCGGTATGGGCATTTGTTGCCTCATTGCTGGGTATGATCGGCAGCTCGGTATATACATTGGGTTTAACCGAGGGTATGAAGATCATGGGGCCAGAGGCGGTCTACTTTAGTATCGCCATATGGGTCATAGCCGTCGCGCTGTTGGCCTATTCGGTGGCCATGAAGAAGCGCGGCGTTTTGCGGTAATGGCTATGGGCAAAGGACAATACGCAAAGGCTATTTGGCCTGCGGTGCTGGCAGAGCTGCAAGCGGCGGATCGCCACTCGGACCCTCAGCGTGCCTTTTCCCACTTGGAGCGGGCGCATGTGTTGGGGCAAAGCGTAACTATGCTCCACGTCCGCACCCACTGGCGTATGTTCTGTTGGGGTCTCAAGCACAGGTCTGCGCGGGAATGTATAGGACAAATACCGCGCATAGTGGCTGCAGCAACCAAAACCTTTATTGGATGGGTGCCTACAGGAAATACGGGCGGAGCGAATGTCAGTCCGTTTACACCGATGGACATCCCTGAGGATCTACAGCGCGTTATGGACAAGGCTCGCAGCAAAGCACCGGGCCACTAAATTAGTTGCTGCAGTCGCTCTATTAACGGTGCTCTATAGGTGCGGCTGCAACGCACGGTGTGCCCACCTTTCAGCATGACTTCTCCGTCGCCGTTGCCGTTGGGAATAAACTCACTTACCTGATACAAATTTACCGCTGTTGACCGATGAATCTGGGTGAAACTGGCGCCGAGCTGCTGGAGCAATCCCCGCAACGTGACGCGAATGATGATGGTCTCTTCGGCTAAATGGATTGCCATATAGTCGCCGGCTGCTTCTACGTAAACAATTTCTGACAGCGGGAGCACGCGCTTCTTTCCGTCCACATCAATCACCACATTGCGAGGTGTCTCGTCCAGTTCGGTGGCTTGCTCCAGAGGTAGCTCTGGTTTCGCGCAGATTTTTCGGACCACTGCCAAAAGCTTCTGGCAGTTTGTAGTCGCGCTCGCACTGTTCTTCAGGGACCGCAGACGCTCTATGGATTCGCTGAGGCGGGAATGTTCGATGGGTTTGAGCAAATAGTCGCAGGCTTGTGCTTCAAACGCGTTTACTGCGTGCTGGCTAAACGCGGTAACGAAAACTATGGCTCCCTGCCATTCGCGCTCTCGTAAAGCCTCAGCCAGTTCCAAACCGTTCACCTGTGGCATTTGAATGTCCAGGAACAGTGCATCAATGTTAGCCAGGTTGTCACCCGCGAGCAGTTCTGCTGCACTGCCGTATTCGCCAGCAACTTCTACATTGTCAAAATGTCGCAGGCGCGCACGCAGGCCACGTCGAGCCAACGGTTCATCGTCTACGATGGCTACACGCAAAGTCATGTGGCTGGCAGGATGATTGCGACCGACCAACCGTCTTGTGTCGGCCCTGCGCGCATAGAGAAGTCCTCTCCATACAGCAGCTTGAGTCGCTCTTGAATGTTGTTTAAGCCCACTCCAGGGTGCGCGCTTTTCTGGTCAGTGTGCGCAGGTCCGGATGACCTGTCGCTGACACATATCTGCAACTTTCCATCGACCTGCGTGATCTTAACGGAAATGGTTACGGTAGCCAGCGATGGTTCCAATGCGTGTTGCACGCAGTTTTCCACCAGCGGTTGCAGCAGGAAAGTTGGTATCAGCTTGGGTCGGGCCGCGGCGTCCACGTCGACGGTGATCTTGAGTCTGTCGCTGAAGCGGGCGTGCTCAATATCCAGATAGCGCTGCAGCAGTTCCAGTTCTTCGCCAACGCTTACCTGATGGCGGGAGTCACTCTCCAGGCTGGTGCGGAGCAGCCCCGACAGCTGTTCGATCATGTGTTGGGCTTGGTCGTTACGCTGTTCCAGTACCAGGGTGGAAATGCCATTGAGCGAATTGAACAGGAAGTGTGGATTAAGCTGGTGTCGTAGGGCATCCAGCTTGGCTTGGCGAACGGCCGCCAAGGACTTGTTCAAGAGCTTCTCCTGCTCCTGGGACTGATGATAGTACGCCAGACCGAAGTAGATGGCGGCCCAGGTCATTAACACCGATCCACACCAAAATGCACTGCCCAGATATTCCAACGGAGTATCTAAATGAAATAGCCATCCCCGGCCTTGCGACCACCAGTAAACCAGCTCGCTCACCACCGCAAACGGGACTGCAAAAAGCAGCGATAAAATCATCGCCACCACGGCCGCTTTGGCGGCTGGACCGCGCCAGGCTCGCAGCAGAAACGGACGCATCAGTGAGCTCAAGATAAGACCCATCATCGCGTTCGCCAACGCAGACCAGAATATTTGTGCTGGTTCGTCTCTGCTCAGGGCACCCAACCAATGCAGCAGGAAATAGCCGCCCCAGCCCGCTGCTTGCAATTTCGCGAACGTACTTAGTGGCAGCCCGCCCTTGGGCTTGATCGTATCGATGGCTGGTGCAATTTGCATTGCATCAAGATACCAAATAATTGCCCCGTTCTTTGTCGCCTTAACGCGGTTCGCCAGCGAGTTGTCGCAAAACCCTGGTATTTGCACCGCCGATACTTAGGCTAAAAAGCAGGCACTTCAGTTTGTTCGGAGATCGGTTTGAACATCAGGCAACTTATTTGGGTCATCTGCGGTGCTTTAATCGGTATCGGTTCTGTGTCTGCACAGAACGTTTGTGAAGGTGCCGCACCAGGTACAACCCCAGCGAAGCTCATTCAGGATGCGCTCGTGCGATCGGGTGGGCACAAATGGCTAAGTGATTGGCAGTTTCTCGTGCTGGAGGGAGAGGGAACCTGGGATATAGGTGTTCGCATGCAAGGCATGGAACCGCACCAGTCAGAACCGCAACCATTGCATGAGCTGTTGGCGCTGACCGCAAACGGCAAGCTTGTCTACGATACTCACACCAGAATCAATCCGGATGCTTTTGAACATTTACGCTACCAATACGCCGAGGGCGATCCCCTCTTAATCGTGGATCATCTGAATCAGCAGGCGTTTTGGGAAAGATCAACCGACGTGCCAGCTGACCGGCAACGCTATCGCAGGACAGTACCAGTCTTGCTGCTGCATGAAATGCTGACAGCGGCAGAAGCAGTGCACGTTGTTGGATGTGATAACGATTTGACCCACTTAACTTATGCGCCCCCGGGTGAGCCCGTACTGTCGGTCCAGCTAAGAGCGGAGCACGGCCGGGTCGAGCAAGTCACTTATCCTTTAAGTCTTCCACTCCTGGGAGACAGCCAGATCACCTGGAAATACACTTGGCAGGAGGAGCAGGCACTGATGCCTTCCGGCTATCGAGTGCTGGTCAATGATCGACCGCTGCGTACTGTGACATATCAGGCTTGGTCAGAGTCCGAAACCGCATACGAAAATGCGACGGCGCTGGATGAAAGTGTCGTCATCCCGGCGCCTCCTGCGCCTAGCGAAGATGCCACGAATGAGGCCTCTGAAACGCCTCGACCTCGGTTCCGCGAGTTGGCAGACGGAGTTTTCCTTGCGGTCAATGTGCGGGGAGGCTTTCATCACCTGTTTGTGGAGTTCGACGATCATGTGATGGTGGTTGATGCGCCCACTGGCTGGTTTGAGTTGCAGCAGTTACCCGCAAAGAACTGGGCCGGCGACGTCACCAGTAGTTCGGCTGCGCAAAAGCTCATGGATATCGTTGCCGAAGCCATCCCGAATAAGCCGATCAGGACGCTGGTATTAACGCACCATCACAGCGACCACGCTGGCGGCTTCCGGCCTCTCGTCGCCCAGGGCGCCAGGGTGATCGCTTCGCCAGAAACCGGCCGAGCCATTGCAGCTGCTGCCAGTAATGATTTTTCGTCGTTGAAAGATGGGCTTGCATCAGCCACCGTTGCGCCCGAAATTTTACCGGTAAGCGACCGTTTGGTGCTGCAGGATGAGACCCAAACGGTGCATATCATGCATGTAGGCGACAATCCGCACGCGGTGGGGATGCTGGTGGTGTGGCTGCCAGATCAGGGCATCTTGTACCAATCGGACCTGTTCATGCCTGCGCCCATGCAATATTTCCCAGACGCTGCGCGCATTCCCGTAATGCAGTGGTTTGTCAAATGGCTGGATCGGCAAGCCATATCTCCTGCCGAGATTCGGGCGATTCACGGCACCAGTAAGGTGACTCCCGAGCAATTAGAATGGATTAGAAGCAAAGGATTGTGAACAAGCTTATATTGGTATTTTGTGTCTTTGCGAGCGGTGTGCAAGCTCAGACTCAGCGTTTCCCAGAGGTCGCGCCTTATCGTATGGCAGCTGCGGATGCGGCGCCTGTACTGGACGGTGAAGTTGACGACGCGGTCTGGTCTCAGTCCCCACTGGTCGAAGACTTTCATCAAATTCGGCCGACGGATCGAGGTGAGGCATCCGAACGCACCGAGGTTAGGATGGTCTATGACAAGGATCATTTGTACGTTGGCGTAAAGCTGTTTGATTCGCAGCCTGAGGCCATCAGTGCAAAGGGCCTGATTCAAGGGCAGACGTTTTTCTCAGACGATCGATTTGAGTTCCGGCTCGATACCTTTAATGATCGGCGCAACAGCTATTTCTTTCAGGTGAATCCCAATGGGGTGCGGCGGGAAGCGTTGGCGGGCAACGACTACTGGATCGAAGAATGGGACACCATCTGGTTTGCTCAGGCCAAGCTGCAACCGTGGGGTTGGAGCGCAGAGATAAAAGTGCCGTTCAAGTCCATCTCGTTTGATCCGGACAGTGATACCTGGGGGCTCAACTTCTCTCGCGTTATACCGCGCAAAGGCGAAGAGACGCCCTGGTCGTCTCAGGAACGACGCATCAATCCCAGCGTGTCTGGTTATGCAGTGGGGATGCAGGGTATGCGCCAGGGGCGCGGATTAGAGTTTGTGCCCTCAGTGACCGCTCGCCTCAGCGAGGACGAATCTGGCAATCAGGACACTGAGTTCGACCCGTCGCTGACAACGTTCTATCGGTTCACACCTTTTCTGACTGGCGCGCTCACGTTAAATACGGACTTTGCGGCCACCGAAGTGGATGACCGTCAGGTCAACCTGTCTCGGTTCTCGCTGTTCTTCCCAGAGAAGCGGGACTTCTTCTTGCAAGACGCATCGATCTTCGAGTTTGGAGGCATCGGCGCAAACGGCAGGCCATTCTTCTCAAGGAAAATTGGCTTAAGCGGCAGCGGTGAGCCATTGGATATCAATGCAGGTATCAAACTGACTGGCCGAGCCGGCGACTGGAATGTTGGTGCTTTGGCAGTAAACCAGGATGTAGACGTTGCCGGTGCCAGTGAGAACCTGTTTGTGGGGCGCGTCAGCAGAAATGTTTCAGAGGAATCCAGCTTTGGGATGATTGCGACCTATGGTGATCCAGCCAGTGCGACAGGCAACAATGTGTTGGGTGTGGACTACAACTACCAGAATAGCAACGCATTTGGTGGGCTAAACGTGCGCGGTAACGTCTGGGCGCAGCAGTCCGACACGCCGGGCTTAGCAGGAGAGGAACGAGCCTATGGCGCACGATTTTCTTTACCCAACGACCGCGTCAGTGGCCAACTGACTCTGAATCGGATTGAAGAGAACTTTCGCCCGGCCCTTGGTTTCGTCAATCGATCCGGTGTGGATATTGTGGACACGAACTGGCGATACAGGCACAGATTGCAGGATCACCATTTCCAATGGATTGGCAGCCGGGTTCAGTTTTTTCGCGCGGACCGTCTGGACGGCGGACTGCAATCGCAGCGTGCGTACCTGAATTTCGCAGAGGGATTTACCTCGCAGAATGACTTCTTTACGTTCTTCACCGGAGAGGAGCGTGAGAATCTGTTGGAGCCATTTGAGATTTTTACAGACATCGTAATCCCTGCCGGAAACTATTCGTTTAAGCGGCACGGTATGTATCTTGAATTTGGTCAGCAGCGGCCGCTCTCTGGTGCGATCGAGGTAGTGGATGGCGACTTCTTCGGTGGTACCAATCTGGTGATAGCGCCAACGTTTAACTGGAGACCCAATCGGCATGTCAGACTGGGTGCCACATATATCAGCAATGATGTGGAACTTCCTCAAGGCGACTTTCAGTCTCGGCTATACCGCACGCGGGCTGACATTGCGTTTAATGCGCAATGGTCTTGGTTGAACTTCGTACAAGGTGACAACTTCTCAGACGAGGTTGGCATTAACAGCCGTTTGCGGTGGCAGCCAAGGCCTGATCGCGAGTTCTTTCTGGTGTTTAATCAGCGTCGAGCTCGGGATGGCTGGGAGAGTTTGGAGACCGAGATTGCAGTGAAAGCGACGATCAACTTTCGCCTATAATGTCTCGCCTCAGCCTGTTTGAGGTTTTGCCACCATGCAAGGATCGTTGCGACATACCATTCTAGGGATGACGATACATGGCCTGGCCATAGGCGCGCCCGAAGCGAGCGATGGATTGATTTCCCGAGTGCAATTGGCAGTCGACAAGGTCAACACCGAGCAGAATGAAATAGCCATTGCGTTCAATCAGGACGCCACGGAATTTTGGCTGGAACGTCGTCCCGGACCATGGGGCGCGTCTGGCTATCGCAGTGCCATCTTGTACAGCCGATGGGATGGCTCCGAGTGGCAAACGATGCGGCAGCCGGAATTTGTCAACAATGATCAAAATTTTGGTGCGCCATTTTTTGACGACGCCACGTCCACGCTCTATTTCACCAGTGATACGCCCTCGGCTGAGTTGCCGAACAGTGCAAGTAATATCTGGCGCATAGCGCGAACATCCACAGGCTGGAGCTTGCCCGAAATCCTGCCGGCACCGGTCAATGGAGCTGGGGCCGAATGTTCTCCCGTGTACCGCAATGGGCACTTATATTTTGCCTCCTACCGTAACGGTGATGGCGACATATACTGTGCCTGGCAGTCGGATCAATCCTGGCAAGTCAGCCGAATGGGTGACGCGATCAATAGCTCGCATGGTGAGTGGAATGTCTGGGTTTCGCCGGCTGAAGATCTGATCCTGTTCGAGGCCTCAGGCCGCGCCACAAATGTATCCAATTCCGGGGACCTTTACCGCGCAATACGGAACGATCAAGGCGGGTGGCAGCAAGCTAAACCGCTGACTGCCATAAATAGCTCTGGTTCTGAGCTTCATGGGCATCGCATCGGTCCTTATTTGCTCTATACCACGACCATTAGCGGGAACGCTGATATTTCCATATCGGATACGTCTACTGACTAATCACCAATCTGTGCCGGGCAACGCTTGTCAGGCTCTATATAATTGCCCCGTCGGAGAAGTTGTAGCGTAGAGTGGACCAGCATGGCCGCGCTGGCCGATGTGCCAGCTCGTCGACCTGCGTTCCGGGTGTGATGCGCTTTGCGAGGTTTGATTCAGACAATTTCGGGTTTGATAACTCCGACTACTGGCATTGGAACAGCGCTGACGGTCTGACTATATGAGAAGATTGCGACATGGTTGCATCTAATAATGTCGAAGGGCTTTGGTCAGAGTCATCTGCTAACAATAAGCCACCAAGAGCCTCTTTGCTTAAGGAGATGATTCAAGGGCTTGCGCTGGTCATGGTATGCTACGGCGCGCTGATCACCGGGAGCATTTTTTTGCTCGATGAGCCAGCCGCAATTGTTGGGGCGCACACCAGTCTGGTTTT
>CAZVYE010000103.1:0-5844 GCA_964630895.1 uncultured Gammaproteobacteria bacterium
TGGTTTGGCGACAAACCTGACGCATTCTGGATCGGTCCTGCTGCCACCAAGCAAGCAATCGGACCAGTTTCCATTGCCGTTGAAGATCGCAAAGTGGATTTGACTGCGCAAGCCGAGCAGAGCCGTTATGCCGGGCTGGCTCGTCTCCTTGAGCAACCCACTTTAGTGTTCGACATTGGTGTCGCATCGTACTTATTAGATGCGTACAAAATTGACCGATTATTGGTGCGGGCTGATCCCAAGGATGCCAATTTGTTGGCTGAAACCATCGCGGCAGCAGATCCTATCTTGTCTATGCGACAACTGTCATCCGCTGGCGCGCCGGCAGGATTAAGTCGAGCCTTTAGTCTGAATCTCCTTGCTGTTGCCGGGTTGGCGCTGCTGGTTGGTGGCTATCTTTTACTTAATTCATTTCGGTTTCTTGACCTACAGCGTGCGCCACTGAACCAGCTAGAGCTGACTTTGGGTGAAACCCCTGCCGCGCTGCGTCGCAGGCGCATCCTCGAAGCGCTGGCCATCGGTGGCTTTGGCTCAGCAGCCGGCATACTGACCGGAAAGATTCTGGCAAGTAAAGTGGTCGGACAGATGGCCCAGACTGCCGATCAGCTCTATTTCCCGGTCAGCCCAGACGATGTCGTATTGCCCATCTGGATTTGGCTGCTTGCCTGGTCCATGGGTCCTGGAATGGGCGTGGTCGCAGCGCTTTTAGCGCGCCAGGAAGGTAGTCTTCTTACGCCTGTCGTACGGCACTTGGCCAGTGCGGTTCTGGTGCTGACGGGAACGCTTATTCTCACCAACGCAGATTCGCTCATCTGGTCCTTGTTTGCCGTATTTTGTATCGCCGTTGCGCTTACTACCAGCGTGCCCGAATTAATCCTGCAGACGCTCGCAGCTGTGCTTCGCGCTAAGCCAAAAACTGCGCCATCCCAAGTCGGCTGGCCCACCTATGCCACGCGTAGACTGTTTGCAGCAAGAGCCAGCATCCTGCCTGCGCTTTCTGCTCTTGCCCTGGCCATTGGCTCAGTGGCAGCGATTGGTTCGATGATTGGCTCATTCAGAACCAGCGTAAACACCTGGCTGGATCAAGCGCTGACGGCAGACGCGTACCTTACGATGGGCAGCATAGAAGAGTACTTGCCCGCCTCACTGGTTCAGCAAGTGATCTCTAACCCAAGCATCACAGGCCATAATCTGACCGCGACCAAGCGCATTCCGACGGGTGAGTTATCCGGTCAACTGATTAGCTATCAGCGGCTGGACGCGCGCGCCTTGGCGAGTTTCCCGGTAATGGAACGGGTGGATATTTCCGCGTTTAATAAAGGCAATGGGGTGCTGATAAGCGAAACGCTCGCAAACAAGTTCGATATTCGCCCTGGCGATGTTTTGCAATTGGGCTACGACATTAAGGCAACCGTGCAAGCAAGATTCGTGGACTATCGCACAGACGGTGGACGGATAATCGCTCCGCCACAGCTTGCCAAATTTCCCATGCATCGGTTTGCTACCGGTCTGGGCGTTTACGTCAACGAAAAGGAAGTGGAGTCTAGCCTGGACGCGTTGGCGCAACTTACCGCCGACTATGCCAATGTGAGCTTGATAGAAACAGGCGAAATCAGGCGCCAGACGTTCGTCGTGTTCGACCAAACTTTTGCCTTAACTCGCGCCATGCAAATACTGGCAGCCATTGTTGCAGTGATCGGCGTTTTTGGAGCCTTGGCGGCGCTGCAGATCGAACGCCGGGTAGAGTGGGCGCGGCTCTCAGGTCTGGGGGTCACTGGCCGCGAGCGCTTTGGGCTGATTGTGTTTGAAGCAGGGTCTATTGGTTTGATCGCAGGCCTGGCCGCGCTGCCTTTGGCGTATGTGTTGGCTCGCGTGCTAACAGAAGTTATCAATTTGCGCGCCTTTGGTTGGACCATAGCCTTTGAACCCGATCTGGGCAGTGTTTTGCTGACTATTGGATTGGCATTTGCCGCCAGTTTGCTTGGTGGATTGCTGCCAGCCATTAAGGCTTATCGACAGGCGCCGATAACGAAGGCTGCGAGCTGGTGAAGTCAGTTTCGAAGCATCTATATTTTTGGCTGGCAATTTTGTGCCTGGTCGCTTGTTCTCAGGATCGGCCTGGAGATACCAAAGGTCCAAGCGAGCCTCAGTCGGGAATCGAACTACTCCAGACCGAGCCCGATGATCGCTTTGATCGGGCCGACCGAGTAATCGCGTTTGAGTTTCCACAAGACCACGGCGTACACCAGAATTTTCAGACCGAATGGTGGTACCTGACCGGGAATCTCGCCACCCCGGAAGGCCGCGAGTTTGGTTATCAGTTCACTATTTTTCGGTTTGGGGCAGATCCCGAGGTGCCAGTGACAGGAGACAAATGGCAGGCAGGGCACTTGTTTCTAGCTCAGGCCGCCGTCAGTGATCTGCAAGCTGAGACTTTCGTTGCCGCGGAAGCTACTGCGCGAGGCGCAATGGGTCTTGCTGGTGCCCTGCAAGATGACTTGAACGTTCATGTTTATGACTGGCGATTGCAGCGGCATGACGATGTCTGGCTACTTTCGATGGATGCTGAGAATCTGGGTTTTGCGCTGGAGCTGCGACCAGAGAAGCCGCCGGTACTCAATGGCAACGACGGTCTGAGTCAGAAATCTTCCATGCCCGGCAACGCATCCTATTACTACAGCGTCACCCGTCTGGCGACGACTGGCACAATTACTGTCGGTGGTGCGAGTTACGCCGTGAGCGGCAGCAGTTGGTTTGATCGCGAGTGGAGCACCAGCGCCCTAGATCCTGACCAAGCTGGCTGGGATTGGCTTGCCCTGCATCTGACTGACGGTCGCGACCTCATGATCTATCGCTTGCGTACCAACCAAAACATGACCGACCCATCCAGCGGTGGTACGTTAACCAGCGCGGACGGACAAGCGATCCAGCTAACTGCAAACGATTTTTCCTGGCACGTCAGCAATACCTGGATGGACCCAAAGGATGGATCTGTTTTTCCCACAGGCTGGGAGATTCAGTTGCCCGAACATGGCCTCGATTTGCGCGTGAACGCGGCGTTTGCCGATCAGCGCCATCGCGGAACCTTCGACTATTGGGAAGGCGCAGTGCGCGCGTTTAATGGACCAGGCGACGAGCTTGTGGCCAAGGGATACATGGAAATGACGGGATATGGTGCAGGCGGGCAAACCCCTGACAATCCCTAAAAGGGCAAACGACCGGCAAACCGATGAGCAATATGCAAAGCAAACCCGAAGATATTTCTATTGAACGTGTGGCTGGCACCATCGCTGCGATGGCCTGGGGCGATCCTGAAGCGCCGCTAATTCTGGCCACGCATGGCTGGCTGGACCACGCCGGCAGTTTCGCCGCATTGGCGCCATATCTTTGTGATGACTATCGCGTTGTGGCTATCGACTTTCTAGGCCATGGGCTGAGCGCCACTTCGCCGCCAGGTTTTCATTACGATTTTCTCGATTTTGTCAGCGATATTGAGGATGTAAGAGCAGGTCTTGGTGCAACGAAATTGCATTTACTGGGGCACTCCATGGGTGGCGCGCTGGCCATGCTGTATGCTGCGGCCCGACCGGAGTATTGTCTGTCGCTCGTATCTATCGATGCCATGGGTCCCATTTCGGAGCCCGCCGAGAAATGGGGGAAACGCTTACAAAAGGGTATTGCTGGTCGCGCTTCCGAGGTGCCGGAAGGCCGTTGGCACGGCAGCCGGGAGCAGGCAATTAAAGCGCGTAAGGAAGCTGCCCGCATGACGCGATCAGCAACTGAAATCCTGGCCGAGCGCGGTCTTGAAGAACGCGATGGACGCTTTCGCTGGCGTGGTGATCGACGTCATCAGTTAGCCGGGCCCTACAGATTGACCGAAGACCAGATTCTCTCTGCCATGCGCCTGGTTGCTTGCCCTACCATTGTGATAGAGGGAGAAGAAAGTCATCTCGCCTATCCCAAGCCCCTGGTTGCGCCCCGCAAAGCCGCTTTGGCGACCGCAACATTTGCCCAATTGCCAGGGGGACATCATCTGCATCTGGATCATCCCCAGGTGGTCGCCTCTACCATTTTAGAGTTTCTGAAAGGGTTAGATGAACCCGACACATAGTTCGGGTTAGAATCGCCGCCCCGCACGTAAAAGGATTTTCCCATGGCATGGTTTCGTAATCTCCGCATGTATCGTATTGAGAGCGCCCCGACACTGGACCCAGAGCGTATCGAAAACGAAGCGGCAGCATTCGCCTTAAAGCCCTGTGGTCAGTTGGAACCTATGAGTGCGGGCTGGGCACCGCCGCTTGGCCGTGGCACCGAAGCTCTGACGCATACTGCGGCCGGGACCGTGTGGATGCGGTATGGCGTAGAAGAAAAGGTGTTGCCTGCAGCAGTCATCAAAGAAACGGTGATGGACCGCATCGCTGTTGCCAGCGAAAAGGAAGGCCGACCGCTGGGCCGCAAAGAAAAGCTGGGCATTAAAGATGATGTGATGCTGGAGCTGTTGCCGCGGGCGTTTGTAAAGCCGAAGCGGATTGACAGCTACCTGGACCCAGAAGCGGGCTGGCTCATGGTGGATGTGGCCAGCCAGAAGCAAGCGGACGACGTGGCCGCCCTCTGGCGACAAACCCTGACCGGTTTGCAGCTCAAGACGTTCGACGTCGAAAACAAACTAAAAACGATTCTGACCGACTGGCTGGACAAAAAGCATAGCCCTCAACCGTTTGAGTTTGGCGATGCGTGCCAGCTACGTGACGACCGCGATGAAGGTGCTGTGGTGCGTTGCCGACACCAAGACCTGATCGCCAGCGAAATTGGTGCTCATCTAAGCGCTGGCAAACAAGTCGTATCCATGAGCCTGGAATGGCAGGAGCGGCTGGCGTTCAATCTCAGCACTGAATTGGTGTTAAGCCAGATAAAAGCGCTGGAGATTATTGATGAGCAACGCGAGGAGCTAAATTCTGATGATGCGTTGGCTAATCTCGATGCGGACTATGCGTTTATGGTGATGGAGTATCGGGCGCTTTTGAAGGACCTGATTAAGGTCCTGGACTTAGACGGCAAACTATAAATCGAAGTTTCCGATGCCTTTCTGCCGTTCAAAGGCATGCAATTGCGTCGGATGAGATGCGGCAACAGAGGTGCTGCAAGGTAAAAGGCTAATCGCCGAACAAGCGGCTCCAGACCGATTTCTTTTTCTCCTGCTGCTTTTCTGGCTTGTCACCAAGTCGTGCGGCCTGGATCGGCTCAACCGCAGCGACGCAGGCTCGCAGCAGATCGTTGATGATTGGTTGATCAAATTGATAGGGGTTGAAGGTCGCTAAATCGTATTTTTCCAGGATTCGACCCACTTCTTTTTCAATCTCCACATACTTCATAGACCAGTCGGGAAACCAGCGCATATCGATTGGCGCAGTATGCAGAATTTGAGATTTCTCGTGCCTGGAGTCTGTAACAATTCGGTGGTACAGCGACTCCACGGACTCTTTCTCTCCCTCCAGGCACTGGAAAAAATAACCATTGCCAAAATGCAATACACCCCCGATTTCCTCGCGCGCATTATTTCGCTTGCTTTGCATCAGAATCCGCGCAACTTCTGGCTCAATCAGCTCGTTAGAAGCGCGATTGAATGTAGCGGTGCTCGCATAAGCGAGACGAATGAGGTTGACGTCAGACATAGCTTTATATTTATAAGTAATTGCGTAGTTTAGAGATTCTCCATGATGTGAGCGTGATGACTGCCGGGTAAAGGGTGAAGGATTTGTGTACATACGTAGTTGCAACAAATTCAGAGGTCAACGGGTTGAAAAGGCGCATTCAATAACGAAGCGCATTAGCTGCTGAAATGAT
>CAZVYE010000103.1:5854-12188 GCA_964630895.1 uncultured Gammaproteobacteria bacterium
GCATAAGCGAGACGAATGAGGTTGACGTCAGACATAGCTTTATATTTATAAGTATAGGTGTAGTTTAGTGATTCCCTGTGGTCTGATTGTGATGAGTAAAAGGAAAAGGGTGAAACTTTTGTGTACTCGTGCCACATGAGTGAAACATTTTTGCGCAGCGATGGGATAGCTCGACTCTGACCGGCAAGTAAGGCGGGTTTCCTGGATAGTCTGATTATCTGTGTGCTTCGTTTTGCCCACGGCAGGGTCACCGTTCGTTTTGGCGATTCCCGACATTCTCTTTAGTATGGATAACCTATCAGCCGCCCGTCGTTGATTTTGATGGAGTAAACATCATGCTGTCAGAGCGTTTGCAAAAACTTGAGCTTACATTGGAAGAGCAACGCAAAGCTGCGCTGCAGGTGATCATCAAGCGGAGTCTATTTAGCTTGGCGTTGCTGGGGGCCACGGTTTGGGTGGTTTTTACATTCTTGCAACCTGCCGAGAAAGGACAGTGGGCGGCCTTCGGATTTTTTTGTCTGATCGTATTGATTTTGTTTGGCTTTTGGACGGTCATGCCCATCATTATCGTGAAGGCGAAAATCAAGAAGTTTGTTACCCCTGAACTCGTAGCTGCGACATCGCCGCTGCGCGTCTACTGGCCTGAGAAGTACGATGTTGATCGCTTCGGTGACTGGCAGGTTATGCCATATCACACGGACGTCGTAATAGATGACGTAGTTGCGGGTCAAGTGGACGGCGCGGAGTTCGAGTTCGTGGAGATGCATTTAGATTACCGCACTACTACAAGCTCGTCTTCCAGCTCAGGTTCCTCCTCAAAAAATCGACGGGTTTTTAGCGGATTCTTGCTGCACATCGAGTCGCCGAAAGAAAAGCCCGATCTGCTTATTGTTGAATCCCATGATTCCAAGAAGAAGCCACTCAAACGAACTGGTATGCAATCCTCGCCCATCGGTGAAACGGAGTACATTGCCAGCGTGCCCGAGGATCAGGCGCCACCCTCGGTGCCAGAAGAATTAGTAGATTTATTGCGCCAGATTGGCAAGCGCTTCAAGGCCAGTCGTGTGGCTATCGCGTATTTCCAAAGCAAAGTAGTGCTATTGGTTGCGACCAAAATGGATCTATTCGAAATTGATGTGAAGAAGCAGTTGGATCTGGCAAAAGAGCTGCCGAGGTTTAAAGAGCAGACAGAAAGGTTGCAAAGCACCTTAAATGACTTGGGCTATCAGGGCCCGGTAGAAGCAACGCAACAAGAGGCAGCTATAAAAGAGTCAGAGTTCAGCGAGGACAGCGATATTTTTGCCAGCGGCGGTTGTCTTCCTGCGCTGCTGGCCTTGACGCTCGGATTTGCTGCGATAGCAGTCGCGGCCAAGTCGGTTTTCATCGCCATTCCCGCAGCGGCAGTTTTGTCCTTGATTGTCGGGTTCGCAATGCGCAAGCGCACAGGGAGTGATCTGCTGTAAGGCCGTGCGCCCAGACTTCAGACAATCCGCTCCCGTATAATTCCCGGCGCGGCTCGCCTCATATGTTCGGACTAAGGCAAACTGGCAGGCGCTTGAGATTCCCTGCTGAAATTTCAACTGACCAGAGCCTGCCGGTTTAATTTCTTTTGTATATACAGTAACGTTTGTGCTCGTGCTTGGCAGGACGCCTTTAAGCCCCCTTATCCAGGACAAAAGCAATCATGAAGAATTTTTACCTTGCTGTATGGCAGTTTTCTTGCGTACTATTTTTGAGCCTATGTTTGTTGGCAGTTGCCAGCGCCGACGATAGCGTCATCCAGGTCGGAGACTCCGCACCAGAATATCTAGGGAAGGATCGCGATGGTGATAAGTTCAACACCAGCGACCATCAAGGCAAGGTCATTGTGATTTCATTTTGGGCCACGTGGTGTAAGCCGTGTCTTCAAGAGCTTCCCATGCTGGATGCCATGCAGCAGCAAGTCGGTACAGATGAGTTGGTGATTGTCGGCGTAAATTTTATGGACGACAGACGTATGACCCGAAAGCTGTTTCAGCAGTGGCGAGAACCTATAATAACCATCACCGAAGACAAGCGCGGTAAGATCGGAAAAAATATCGGTGTAAAAGCCCTACCTTTTCTCCTAATCGTCGGCCGCGACGGCAAGATTGCATACAAGAAGACCGGCTATGCAGAAGAAGTGCTGGACGACATTATCGCAGCGATCAACGCAGAGCTGCTTAGCTAGAGCTTGTAAGGCCGTCGAGTTGCTAGAAATGAGGGGCCGAAAGTCAGCCCCTCACAATCAATTACTGTCCAAAAATGATGAAAAAGGAATCGCTCAGTTCGAGATTGTCGACGAGAAAATCTTTTCCTACTCCCGTGCTGTCAGGGAACTGAATGTAAACCGCTCGGATATCGTTTTTGCCGCTGAATGCGGACAGCGGAATTCGCACGCTATGCATAAACCCCTTTACTTCTGAACTAATGCAGGCCAAAAACTCTGATTCCTGACACATTGTGATTGGGGTTGGAATGCCACCATAGTCGGCTACGTTCACATAACTAAAGGTTCCGCCATTATTGACCCAGACTCGAGCGTTACTGGCCGCAGCATCTGTGAGCTGCCCAATCCGAAAGCTTAAGTAGAGGTTACTGGTCGCGTTGCGTTGCCCTTCGGGCAGCTCCCAGGTCGCGTAACCGCCAGCCTGGCTCGGCCGCAGCCGCATTGCGCGACCTACATGTGGGGTAGAAGAGAGGTTTGCGGCGTCAACCTTACTAGCCACAGACATTCGCGAGGTCCAGAAGGCGCCGCCCATGGTGTTGGTACCATTGCTCACCGCTTCGAAATTGTCGATAACCCGTCTGCTGGCCGAAGAACTGTACTGACTAAATACATCATTTATCCAACTGCCAGGTACAGAATTGCCACGGATATAACCGCCATAGAACTGCCAGTCATTGCGCAGCCATGCGCGTAGAAAAGCATTCACATAGCCTTGTGTAACGGACCGTTGTGCGTCGCCGAATCCAAAATTGGTGCTTGAATCAGCAAATCCGGCATGGTCACCGGAAACAAGCATCTTCATAGAGCGGTCCAGGTCGAAGATGGTAGGAGTAGACCATTCGTTGCCGCCGGCCAGATCGTGTTGCGGAAATACTTTATGCGCAAGTACGTCTGTATCGCCTGATCCCCAAAGCTGTAAATATGCTGCGCTATCCATACCCCAGATTGGTGCCTCGGTGTAACGAGTTGGGGCCATTGCGACCACTGCGCGTACAGTCGTATCGCTGCGTTTATCCAATTGGGCCGCTAAGTAGCGCGCGGTTTCGCCGCCCTGGCTGTGGCCTATCACCGCTGTTTGATTACGGTTGATGGGATTGGAGACGCTGAAATTATCAAGGAAATTATTGGCAAAACAACTGCTGTTGACAAAGTCGTGAGCCGCGTCGGCGGTGTCGATGTGGCGCTGTCCACAATCGTTGGTAGTTGCGCTGCAACCGGCTACCTTGCTGACGCTAACAGACAAGATGCCATTTCTGGCCAAGTGGTTTTGCAGGAAGTCATAGCGGCGATAGTCAAATCCATAGCCTTGCAGTACGACTGCCATGGGCATGTTCGCCTCCGCACCTGCCCAGCAGCCAGTACTAACTCGTGACCATTTCATCTGAGCGGTCGTGCCACCGCAGGTCATGCGCCATGTGCAAAGGCCGGAGCGATCAGTAAATGTCGCGGGATCTGCTGCCATTTGGAGTGAAGGTTGTTGCAGCTCACCTGCCTCCATCGCTTTGGCAGTTGGGAGCAGTACGACTGTACCGTGATCCTGAGGTTTGAGCTGTCCATGCTGAAACGTCATCGGCAGTCTTTGTGAGAGCTGCTCGTCTCCAAGGACTAATTCCAGCCAGACCTCATGATTTAAATCGGTGAAATCGACAACCGAATTGTGTTCACTCAGTGTGCCGACAGGTGTCCATTGCAGCATTGCCAAATCTAAAGACAACGCACCGTTAGCGACAAACTCAGGGGCTTTTGCATCGCCCACTTGGGTGGTCATTATTGGCTGCTGGGAAAACTTCGAGGCATATAGATTGATGGTCAAAGACTGGGGGCCGTGGAGCGCAACACCGGATTGGTCCAGAACCTCCAGTTGCAGCTCAGTCGCATGTGCAACCCCCGCGAACAACAGGCATAAGCAAGTCAGTCGGCGCAACTGCCGACCCATATCAAAAGAAAGAATCATGGGCATCTCCTCATAGAAAATTTCGCCACCCCTCCAGTGGCGTCGTGCAATTTGCTATCACCTGAAAACACGCTCCCGAGCAGGGGCAAAGTTCAGGCAACCAACACGCGGAAACAAGGCCGCTGGCAAATTGCAGGCGCATTATAGACTGGCTGACTGGCCGCTAGTCCACATTTTTTAATGAGGAGATTAGTTTAAGTGATCAGGCAATCGGTCAGGCAGGCTGGTTCTTGGTTGAAATGACGGGACAGATTCGACCGCTCCCTCAAGGCTGCAATACACACCATATCTATTGGTCCTAACAAAAAAACGGCCCCAAAAATGGGGCCGTCTTACTAGCGCCTGGGCAGGGGGTTGTGAGCGCCCAGGATTACACGGGTTCGTTATAGTCGTGCCAGGTGCGCTTCTTCCATCAAAAATACACCGTTGGTATCGCGGGTAGCTTTGTGGCCTGGGCCCAATTTCGCATGGCACCACTCGTGCCAGTAGACTTTCCAGTCTTTGCCCACGATGTAGGCATCGCCATTGGGGTGGTAGCAGCCCCACACGGTGCTTTTACCGGTTGTTGGGCAGTACTCAGATACTTCAGAGGCGGTAATGAAAGTGGGGTTGAACACCGGATTGGTTGCAACCATGGTCATGCCGGTAGCGCGTTCAACGCCAAACTTGTCACAGCCCTCACCAGTGTTGGTATCTGGAGCTGGAATGGTTGCGGCATAAAGTTGGCCGTGGGGGCTAGAAGCACATCCAACCATTAATGCGCTGGCTGCTACGATTAATATGGTGAAGATTGTCTTGTTACGCATTGTCTGTTACCCGTGTGTGTTCTGAAAACTTGGGTATAGACTGCGCTCGCCAGGTAACACGAATTCAGGTCAATAATCTCAATTTGGATCGTTGTGTATTACTGTGTAACAGCGTGTAAATCGAAGCTTACATAGCCCGATATGAGTTACTTGTGGTTAACAAATGCTGCCTGAATGGGTGCCGAGCTTTGATTTAAGCCTTGTTAGCGCTGGCTGCAGAACGCCAACTGCACCATGACCGATTCCTGAGGTCCAAGTCGTCAATGACACTCAATGTGAAAGGAAAATGCTAAACGCACTAATTGTCTTTGCGATCCTCAATTTCACTCCGGAAAACTATTCAGCGCAGGAACCCAACCTCATCGCATATCTGCGACATCCTCCACAACAGGGGCAGCGGCTACTTTATGGCATGGGAAAATTTGTCCGAACAGCTATCGTAATGGAAGTCACCATTCGACAGATTAATGACTATTCTGAGAAAGAGGCACGCGTCGTGAAACTCTTGGATGGACTAGATCTCCAAACGCTTGAAAGCGTGTTGTTTGAATGCGTTTATCTAGTTGCTACAACACCGGTGCCTCACGCCAGCCGAAATCGCGCAATCAAAGACGCTGAGCTACTACCCCCTACCCTGGAGGAGTTACAGCCGATGTTTGTAAGAATCTATGACGATTCATGCTGGGTGTTTCTTAACAAAGGGCTCGACACGGGAACCGGTCTGCGAGCAGCGAGAGACAGATCGGGCATCTGGACGTTGTATAGGTTTAGCCGTTTGGACGCTGATTCAGAAGCAGAGATGGCGGTTCTGGTATCGTCGGGACGGCAGTAGGTCGCTACGGTGGAAGATCAAGGTGCTCGTTGCTTTTCGTGGATCTGAGTCGCCAAAAACCGACAGCAGAAATCAAGCTGATGAATGCGAAAATTATGGATGCAACAACGAAGTGTCGTACCAGCATAGATCGCTGCGCAGCCAATTCACTCAGCTTTGTTCTCGTTATTCGTTTCATCCTGATTGGCTTCTTGCTCTTTCTCCGCCAAGCGGCGCTGAATCTGCTTGAGGCGCTTTTCTCTCGCGTAGCGCTTTCTGCGTTCGGTCGTATATAGCGCCACCAAGGCGAGAATGCCAAACGTTATGACAATCCAAAAGATCATTCTTCCCCGCTCCTAAGTTGACGTCGGCTCATTCCATGACCACCTTATCAACCACATACCGTTGTACGATTTTTCCCGGTGGTATCTCAATTTCGGAATGCAGTTTTCCGCCATTAGAAATAATCATCCCAGCAGACGCTGCGTTCTCCTTGTAGCAGTGGATATGGACAG
>CAZVYE010000104.1:0-11941 GCA_964630895.1 uncultured Gammaproteobacteria bacterium
AACTTCGACGAGATAGTTTATTGCGGGGAGCGATGTCGCCGGAATAAACCTGGTAAGAGGGGCGCAGCCATCGAAGCGGCCATTCTCGCGCTACTGCAGCAGCGGGGGCAGGGCGATACCATCTGCCCATCGGAAGTTGCTCGTGCCCACTGGGACGATTGGCGCGAACATATGGAAACCGTTCGCCAGGCTGCACGACGCCTCGTTGCGGCAGGCCGAATCGAAATCACACAGGGCGGAGTCGTAGTTGACCCTTCCAGTGCGAAGGGTCCGATTCGGCTTAGGCTAAAGCGCTAGTTGCAGTAGAGGCTGGCAGTGTCTTTTTCGCGCACAGATTCTTCGTAGCTGCGACCGTTGCACCAATAGCTAATAAATGCCGTCTTTTTCTTACCTTTTGCCGGATCACCGCAAAGATTATTGTCCACGCGTACCTGGCAGTATCCACGGCCATCGCAACGGTCAGAAAACTCTCGCGTCGCATCACAAACTCGATTCTCAATGCCATAATCTACAAAGTCGATATAGAGCGCATTCCGTTGTGCGCGCGCTGGTGGTACGCCACGGCGACCCTGGCGGGGTTGGTCGTAATGATCTCTGTTTGTCGGGGATGCCCTACAGTACAACGTGATATTTTCTTTTTCTGGACTCAACGCAATTTCCTGGGTCCGTCCGTCACAGCTATACGCAACAAACAACGCTTTGCGTTCGCCTCTGGCTGGATCTCCACACAGTTCATTGTTTACGCGCAAATCGCATGTTTCCCGGCCGTTACAATAGCGAGCGACTTCTCTGCGGGCGTCACATACCTGCGTGTCTGCGCCATAGTAAGCATCCTGAATTGAAATACCCGACTGCCATCGTTGCGCTTCGCTTACGCTAACCAAAGACAGCAGAAAGATTCCAACTACGATTTGACGTATGTCCATGCTCCAACCCATATGTTGTGGTTTGAAGCTATGATAGCCAAGAAAAGTGAATCAAAGCTGATGATCGCCGGGTTGCAGTTCAATCCACTTAATTAAACTGGGTTCCGATACTTATAGTTGCCCAGAAATGGTTACGGTCCGCTGGTCCAAACTTAAGCTCCGAAGACCGGCCATATACGGCGTAGCTCGCTGTCCAGTTTCCAAACAAGGCAACGTCCAGCCCGGCCCACACTTGTGCAACCACAGGCTCTGTTTCGCTCAGATCGTACTCGACCACGCTGTCACGGAATTGACCTTGAAGAAACGCATTGTGTGCGCGCAGCGACACATCTGCTCCGTACCAGAAAGTCCAACTAGAGGTCCCTTGAGGGTCTGCGCGATGGCCAATTCCAGTAGGTCCCGTCACGCGTGCACGAAGTGGATCTCCAGCGCCGAAGAGACCTCCGATTCCCAATCTTGCTTCGCTCAAATAGCCCAGCGCCAGGGTAGTTTCGTACCACAGGCCAAGGTCGTTGTTGGTGGGCAACAGTTGCCGCCGAGACCAAGCGTAGCGTGCCGTCAACTCACCGCCTTCCGCGATCTGATTATCCCAGCCACGCGGGTTGGCGTCGCCGATCACGTTGTGGGTGGCCTGCTGTAGTTCGCCAGGCAATCCGCTACCTAAAAGCCCTACAGTGAGATTGGTGGTCCAGCTGGTATCGGCAGCATCATTCACATATATGTGGGTGGCCCCCAGAAAAATCATTCCGGCATAGGGTCTGTTGTCTGGCAGTGGATTGGGCGTGACAATGTTTGTGGGCGTAAAACCCAAAACCCCGATCTCGCGACGCGAGAGAGCTTTCATGTCTTGGTCCATAAACAGCTTGTCGATCCAGCCAAGCGGTCGGTACCAAGCCTGATTTTGCGGGCTGGGTGCGTCGTCTTTGGTTAGGAAAATGCCGTAGGTGTAATCCCGGTCAGTACTGCGGGGTGCGTACACGTCGTTATCCAGGTAAAGCGCCCAGCGGTCTGAAGCTTGCACGGATGCGGCGCCTAAGCTTAATAGCGCGCCCAGGCACAGGCAGCGAGCCCAAATCAATGACATATTTCGAGTATCCCTCTGATATTTATTTTCAAATCAGGCTCAACGTTCCGATGCGACTGCAAAAAACCAATGCATTCCCGCGCGGTTTGAGTTTTGAGCAATCATATTATGAGCTTTCAATTATCCTAAGTGACTGGCCAGAAGGTGTTGTGAATGCAATTATCTTAAATACAGTCGAGTGGTTGGGGTTGTCGCGCTAAAATTCTCTCGGTAGCGTATTTATCTGGTTGTAGGGACAAAGTTTAGATATGAAGCTTGTACTAAAAATTATAGGTGGCCTGTTCGCCCTGTTATTCCTCGCAATGATGGGTATTGGAATCATGATTCAGAGTGGCTACATGCCCGATACCATGACCAAAGCAGGCACTGAAATCAGAGGCAAAGCGCGCAATGAGATTTTGAAAATCGTATCGCTAAGGCCGAACGAGACTTTGGAGTATTTTTACAGCTTCGGTTTGACCTATCGCGGAGATGGCAACTTGATAACCAGCGAGCGAGTTATTTCCTGGTGGGAGGAGGATGATACGTTACTGCAGGCGGAAGCAGATTTTGCTGATATCGCGTCGCTTGAGACCGCAATGAGTGACAGCGAGTGGGTCGATAGCGAGATCACCATAAATCTGCATGATGGCACCTGGTTCCTGATCTGGCTTTCTGCGGAAACCAATGCTGATAAAGAGGCGCTTGCCTATCTTCAGTCACAAATTGCAGCTACCAAACAAGCGGCACCAGATACAGGCACTTAGCTTGGCGTCGGAGTTATAGCAAGGCGGCCGGAAAAATCCTTGTACCTATGTGGGCAGCCAGGATTTATCCACTTCAAAGTAGGCGGCATTATAGTCGGCCAAATTCTTGAGGGCGTCGTAGTCCAGAATATTGATTTTGCCTCGTCGAATATCAACTACAGCCGCACGTCGCAGTTCGGAAATAACCCGGCTTACGTGTACTTCCGATAGCCCCAGCATATCGCCGATGTCTTTGCCCTTAAATGGGAAACTCCATTCGGCATCCAGTGTGTGCGTGATGGCGCGTCGGTGTTTTGTGGTAAGCAGCAGGCGAGCCAAACTTTCTTTCGCATCACGTCGACCTAGACTCACAAGTCGGTCAATCATATGTGCCTCGCGCAGCATGTTCATCATTAGCAGAATCGAACCCAAGCGGGTTGAGCTATCCATAAGCTCTGGAATCTCATCACGCCCCATTTTGCACAGTTCCGCATCGGTAACTGCGTAGATACCGGTGATGGCGCGGGTAAAACATGCCTCTCGGACGGCTACCAGATCGCCGGGAATATAAACTTCAAGGATTTGGCGACCACCACCTGGCAGGTTCTGGAATGCATAGCACCACCCATGGTTCACAATAAAAACGTCGTTTGCTTTTGCTCCCTGCTCAATGACCGCACTGTGTGCAGGGTAATCCTCTGCACCGTCTTCTAACTCTTCAAGTAGCTTAATCTCGCGACTATCTAAACTAGCGTAATGCTGAAAGTGAGTTACAAGGCAACTGTCATGAGACATTGTGGCTCCCGTATGAGCGCTTTATTGGACTCAGTAGCCTAGCAGTGCGCGCGTCCCATCAGTGTCAACGCTCCGCTTGAGCGGCCTGTAAGCCCGCAGCAACGCCTTCCAGCCACAGTGGATTAACCAGTTGCTCGTCGTGGATCAGCAAGATAATTTGATCAGGCTTCAGTGAATCCAGATACTCACCGTAAAAACCCGAGTACTCTTCTGGCTGTAGATCGTGCAGGTTGATGTGGGTGAGGTGAGCAAATCCAGGAGCCAGGTGGCGCGACGTGAAGGCCCCAAAGGAATTGGATAGCACCAGCGCGGAGCCATTCGATAGCGGGCTGTCTACTAGGTACTCTGACACATCAATAGCTTGTGCATAGTAGCGGCGCGCCCCAAGTGCAGCAGGCTCAACCGCGCGGATACCAAACTTGGCGTAAGGGTAGTCCCAGACATCAACGGTTCGCGCAAAGCCCATATTTCTAAGGTCGCCTTTGGTCGCGGTCAGCGCACTGTCGGCTCCGAATGTATTGGGAACATCTATCCCCAGTTGCGTCAGGAAGTTCTTGGCAAACACGTGGGCGCTCCTGCCGTCCCAGTGGAAATTCTCCTTGGGGTAGAACGCCTCGGTATCTTTGAGTGGCAGGAAGTCTGCTAATGGATAATAGATTGGAAAATTCGGGCGGCTGAGCGAAGCAATGCCCGTGACAAGGTCGCCCTGACTGTCACCGGCAAGGGCACATGCGTCACGATACTCCGTAGGCACTTCGTCTGGAAGATTCTCTGGATAGAGTACCGGCTTGGATACTGCCACGCCGAGAGCTACATCCATATTTCGCTTTGCAAACGCATCTACGATCGTATCGATAGCCACTTGCTGGCGCACAAATGCGCGCCGATGAGACGGGCGCATACAGAGGTTTCGAATGGCTGAATGTGGCTGTTCGACATTATGCGAATTCAAAAACACAAAGCCGTCCGAGCCCAGGCTTACGTTGGGGACGGGCGCCATTTGGAACGCGTAAAATCTGAGCTTGCGATAGATTTGGTTGAATCGTCGCGCCGTGCCGGTGTGGTCTTCCAACACGCCGTCAATTGCGCCGAAGTAGGCAGGTGCCTGACTCACTCCCTGCCACTCCGGCCAGCTTTGTAGTGGCCGGTTTTCCAGCTGAGATCGTTTTTCGTGATTCTCTATCACTGTTAACAGGGCAGGCAGAAACAGCAGCAATGCAATGATGCAAATCCATCGTCTGGCGACGGTACTAAGCTTGGCCGATTGACTGCCCTGCATGCTCAAAACCGGAAGTAGATAAATGGATTGTAGGTGCCGGCCATGACGTACACCGTACAAGCCAGAAATAGTACAGCAGCGATGCTAGTGGCCAGCGACTGGCGGATTTTTTCAGGAAGCACCACATTGTTCCAGCGCGCCTCAAGCCAGGGACCGACGGGCGCGCAAAAGACAAACCCAATGGCGGCAAACGCAAGAGCTTCATTGGTAACAACCTGCTGCCACTGGGAGTGATCGGCCGCATACAGGCCAATCATTGTGGTCAGGAACTCTAGTGCCTGCGGCAGGCTCTCTGCTCTAAAGAAAACCCAGCCAATAATGACAGCCAGTAGAGTGTAACCCCACGCTATGAGTGCCGGGGCCTTTGCGAGCAGTCTGGATAAGCCGATTCTTTCAACGACAAGCAGCAGACCATGGTAAATGCCCCAGATTAGAAAGGTCCACGCGGCTCCATGCCACAGTCCGCACAATACGAACACAATAAATAAGTTGAAGTAGGTTCGAATTGGGCCTTTTCGGTTTCCGCCCAGTGGGATATACAAATAATCGCGAAACCAGGAGGACAATGACATGTGCCAACGCCGCCAGAATTCGGTGATGGACGTGGAGATGTACGGGTAGTTGAAGTTTTGCGGGAATTGAAAGCCCATGATCAAGCCAAGGCCAATAGCCATAAGCGAATAGCCGGCAAAATCAAAAAAGATCTGTAGCGTATATGCCAACGCGCCGGCCCAGGCAACTGCCGGCGTTAGTTGTGCTAAAGAAAGTTCAAATACGCCATCAGCTACTACTGCCACATTATTGGCCAGCAATACTTTCTGTCCCAAACCCAACACAAAAAGCAGTACGCCGCGTTGGACGTTGGCCAAGGTGATTACCCGCTGATTGATGGCCTCGGCCACGCTCGCATAACGCACAATAGGACCTGCAATGAGCTGGGGAAACATGGCGATATAGAGCGCCAGGTTCGGCAGTGAGTTAGCGGGTTTTGCATCGCCGCGGCGCAAATCCACCAAATATGAGATGGACTGAAAAGTGAAAAAGGAAATGCCCAAAGGCAAATGTATCTGGGACCAGTCGGCCGCTGCGAACCCAAATACATCTTGCGCCAGAAATCCAAAATACTTGAAGTAAATCAGCCCTGCCAGATTAAATCCCACGCCCAGCGCCAGCGGCAGGCGCTGATCAGGTCGCTTTGCGATCCATGTTCCAAATCCATAATTGACCAGTACGCTGCCAATAAGTAGGGCAACAAAGACCCCTTCTCCCCAGGCATAAAAGACCAGGCTGGCGAGCAGAATAACCGCGTTGCGTGCAGGTAGCAGCGCATACAACAGCAGAAATGCCGGCAAGAACCAGAATAGAAATGTGACTGACGAGAAAACCAAACGTGACGCGTTCCTGTGAAGTGGGCGCAGCCTACCGGAATTGTCTCGCGGGTTGAACTGCTGATGCGCTGATTTCGGCCTCGTGTATTAGGCAAATGGCGGATAGCTGCGCAAAATTCAACGATGCACCAAGCGAGCAGTATGACCAAGCATGCGGCACTGCCAGCAGTGCAATAGTCCCAGGTTTGGCTAAACTAACCCGTTAAGTCATAGGAGTTACCAGTGGCAGGCACGCCTACAGCAGAAGTCGAGATAAACGAAACGCTAGTTTCCCAGCTCATTCGGCGTCAGTTTCCCCAATTCGCAGACCAAACGCTAAGTCGTGCTGCCTGCGGCTGGGATAATGAGATATATCGACTTGGCGCCTGTCGGGCGGTCCGCTTACCCCGGCGAGAGGTGGCGGCAAAGTTGGTTCAGCAGGAACAAATCATCTTGCCTCAGATTGCCTCCGTCTTACCTATACCGGTGCCGATACCAATAGGGTTGGGCGTCCCAGACCTAAACTATCCGTGGCATTGGAGCATTATTCCATGGTTCTCAGGGGAGGCTGCTGACGTTGCGCCGCTGAACAATCAGGGAGCAGCGCGGCTTGGAGAATTCTTGCGCTGTATGCATCACCTGGATGCGGCTAATGCGCCGATAAATTCCATGCGGCAGGGGGTGCTAGCTCTGCGCCAGACCAAGTTTGAACAAAGGCTAGGCGAACTGTGTGGCCTGGGTCATAAGGTTAACCCGGCTGTGTTGAAGGTCTGGGACAGAGGTGTTGCCGCGGCGCCTGCGAAAGAGGAGAAGTGGGCTCATGCAGACATGCATCCGCGCAACGTAATCGTAAACAATGGCGTAATTGCTGCGATTATTGACTGGGGTGATACTTGTCTTACTGACCCCGCTTTAGATTTGGCGGGCCTGTGGATGATCTTCTCGCAACCAGCAGATATAGCCATTGGCTTGAACATCTACGGCGACGTAGACCATGACACCGAGCTTCGCGCCAAAGCCTGGGCGGCCTACATGGGTATGAACCTATTGGCCACTGGACTGGTGGACAATCCGCGCCACGCGCATTTGGGGGCGCAGATTCTTAAAAACATTCTGCGCTAGCGGGCTAAGCTGCTGGCAAAAGCCCTACATTGCCGAGGGAATCTATCGGTTCACCGACGAGAGGCTCGATGCGTATTCACCAGGTCGATCAGGTCGGCGCGCTCGCCACCCGAAAGCGTAATCGCGCCGGCGGGTTTGCGAATGGTTTTGGCCTGCAGAGGGTCGTTGGCAACGAACATGCTTGCCATATTCAATGGGTCGCCCACAAATTCACCGCTGCTGTCAATCAAGCCGCGAATGCCGCGTCCGCCGCGATTGTTGGTCAAGTTGTATTCGAAGTATTCTGCGCCGTTGTTTGCCGCTGGGAAAATCACGAGAAACTGATTGCTGGTGGCATCAAAGTACGCGAAACCGGGGTTGCCTAGCGCGTCGAAGGCGTCCAGTGTGCGTATGCCTTGAGCACTTACAAAATCACTGGTGAATGTCCAGGCCTTGCCGTCTTCGTCAGCCCCGGTCATGGGGTTGCCAAAATAGGTAAAAGCCTGCGTGTTACTCATTACTGCGAGGCGCTCAGGCTCACCGTAGATAAACCGCTCAATTGACACCTCGTCAAAATCGCGGGACGGCGTCGTCATAGTCAGCGCGGCCCCTGGTTGGCCAGCCAGTGAACCAAATGTGATTTCGAAATCGCCTACATCAGTGGTAGTGGTTCCGTTATCTGTTGTCTGAAAAACATCGCCAGTGAAAGTAGTCGCTCCCTCCGGTTCTGGCGCTGCGCTTATGATGGTGTAAAACACGGGCGTGCCGTCATTGTTGTAGCCATAGATGGCACCAAACAAAATGCCCTTCTGAAAATCCATGGCGAAACCCCAGCCCGTGATGGTGGGATTCCAATACACTCCCTGTAAGTCATTATGAAATTCAATCTGCTGTGCCTTGGCTGGGTTCGAAAGCAGAGCAATCGTCAGTAGCAATAGAGAAAAAAGGCGCATGGACTTTCCTGATTGGTTGTAATGTGGGACTAACTTAATGGTCCGAAGTATTTCGCATGATGTGCGAATGTCTTGTCGTTGGCAACTGCCTACTCTACCTGCCACCTATGATGACCCCTGGTACTTAAGCCCGCTGAGACCAAGAGTTATCATGGTCTAATGGTGCAACGAGAAACCCATCAGGCGTACAGCATAAGATCTAAGCATTACTGCAAGATCCTGGTATGGCTATGCCTAGCGTTTGCCATTTTCGCATGCACCATGCTCTGGCTGCTGGAAACCAGTTCGGTGGGCGATGTTGTGCTTTATATTGCCGTTTCGCTGCTGCCACTAGTGGTTAGTTTGATGGCCTACGAGCAGCCCACTTTTTCCGGTTTCTTGCTGGTTGTATTTGGCACTGCAGGAATAGTTTGTCTAGCTGTAACTTTTGCTGGAGGGGCTGGACCCATAACAGGGCTGTTTGGGGCTCTGCTTGTGATCCAGGGCACTTTGGGTTTGGTGCTGCTCACGCCGCGCGATGCGCTTACGTCATATCGACTAGACGCCAAACATATCGCTTTGCTGCGGTCCAAAGCCAAGGCGTGCAAAAATGCAGATCAACAGAAATCCAAGACATCACGGTCAGTGAAGCGGAACAAGCTGCGACGAAAATCGCTAAAGGCTCGGTTCACCACAAATTTCCGCAATCCACGATTCCGCGGCTAACGGTCACGCGTTGTCTCGAAACCAACTCAAGTCATTGACTTAACGGGACTTCTGCCACTGGCGTCTTTCTTGCTCTCTTGCCAAGCTAAGGGTTATGAGAGCAGGTGAGCGAGAACGGCTGTTTTATTTTGATCTGGGCTGGTACCAGGATTGCTGTTTGCTCTTAGCGTTCCTGGCATGTCTGGCTTTCGGCGCGGTAAGCTTTCTAAGCGGGGTTGCCGAGCCATCATTTTCCTTGCTTCTGATTCTGTTGGCGCCGCCGTTTTATCTGTTGGGGCTTGCTGTCTTATATGCGCCCAGGCTGGTGCTTTCGCTCACTGCAGTTCTTATTGTTTTTCCTTCCTTGGTGTTTGCAACCGCGTTCTTTATCCAGCTTGGGCTCGGATTTCCTGTATTGGAAGAAGTATTCACCTGCTCCCTGGTGTTTTGCCTGTCTTCTGTGTTGCTTTGGCAGTTCAATTATTTACTGAGAGATGGCGGTCAGAACGGCGCAGACGAGGCTCCAGAGCGCTTCAAACCGCATGGCAAACGACTGCGGTTGTTTTCCGCCCAAAGATGGACGCGACGACGCGCGAACCGCCGCCACGCCCTTAAGGGTAGGCTCACTACCAAGATTATTCCTGGGCGCCCGCGCCCAGATTGATTTCTTGCAATGGCTTTTTCGCAATCGCCAGAGCCTTTTGTAAAACGGGGTCGTCTGCTTGCTCCACAATGGGCGTTTTGATGATCACATCAGGGATAGCTCCGCGCGGCGTTTCGTCTCCGTTGGTCCGCAGGATAAATGCTTTGGGATATCCCACTTTTATTCCGCTATGGGGCAGTTGAAATGACTCCATGGCGCCATAGCTGGAAACCAAATCGGACGTCTCTTCTCCGATGAGCGTTGCAAATCCGTAGTCCTGAACAATGGCGGCCACGTTGGCTGCGTTGGAGTAAGAGTGCCGATTTATCAGGACGTACACGTTGCCTTTGAATTGATTGGCTTTTCGCGGCTGCGCAAAGGGTAAGTCGAAGGAGAAAATCTCACCGTTCTTTCGCACAGCGTATTCCCGCGCCATTAATACCGAAGCATTATTTGCGTCATCCATCTTGCCGGCTGGGATTCTAGCGGCGTTGCTTGCCGTCGTTTGCGGGCTGACCTTAATGCGAAAGTCTTTGAAGAAGCGGAACGGCCGGTCGGCAAAATAAGCAATCATAGGATCGCTGAAGGAGTTATCGCCTCCGTAATTGTTACGCATGTCGATAATAAGCGATTGAGCACCAGCGGCTGCGAATTTTTCGAACGCATCGTCAATAAACTGAACGAAAGCCGAATTATCATGGGGCGTGTCGCTGGTAACTTCCCAAAAAGGTCCGGGCCGTAAATACGCAACATGGTCATCGACCATGCGTGATTCTCTTTCTATCCAGCTCAGGTCCAACAGGTTGTCTGACGAACCCACATCTGCCAGTTGATCCCGAGTAAGCCCAGAAACGGTAACCAGTCGGACGCCCTGATCGTCACTAACTTGGATCTCGGCGCTATCGATACTTCCGAACTCCAGCCACAGGAGCATCGATTGCTGCATTTCGATGACCGAGTTGTGCATATATGCGGTGTCCGCGCCTATCCATTTTCCCAGCCGTTGGTTGACTTGTTGCATGGGCATACCGTTCATTGCAATCAGTTGATCTCCTGGAGAGACAGAAAGTGCGTCTTGGTATGTCTTGGTGATATACGCTTTGCCATCTACGATTTTGTAGTCGAACGGCAACAGCTTGACTTCAGGATGGCGATATTCCGCAGTAAGTGACTTTGGCCACTCAACGCGAAGATGGGCAATTTCAGCACTGGCAACAGCTTTAGCAAAGATTCGCGCCGCCTGATCGATTGTCATGTCATCGGATATGCTCTCCGCGGCGGTCGCAAATGCACTATTAATCTTTTCTCGCGATTGGCGAGCATAAGCATCGAACGCCGCTGACTCCATGGTTGTTCTGAGTGTTTCGAGATCTTCGGCGATCTGGTTTCGTTTAAGCAGTATGTCGCTGCTGGCGTGGATGTCCTGAGTCGCAGTGATGCACCCAGTTACCGCCAAAACGAAGAAAATGTTTTTAAACATAAATAGCGTTCCTTAAGGGGGTGAGTTTGACGACTCAACGAACGCCGGGGGTTTTTGTTACAGGACCAGCAAATATAACCTAAGCTGCCAGCTGCCGCGCGATCGATGCGGCCAACGCAATGTCGTTCTTCAGTTCATGGCGCATTTGTCTGCCGTTTGGTGATCGCAGTATTGCTGCTGGGTGCCAAGTGGGAATGAGACTAAAGGCTTCGGTTTCCAGCAGTTGTCCACGAACTGAAGATAAACCTTGTTTTCCACCTGTCATTGCCCAGAGCGCTGTAGCTCCCAGTGTGATCACCACATTTGGATTGACCAACGCCAGCTCTTGTTCCAACCAGTTCCAGCAGGCGTCGACATGGAGACGTTTGGGACCCTTATGCAATCGCACCTTGCCGCGGGCTTCGAAATGAAAATGTTTAACTGCATTGGTTAAATACACGGACTTGCGATCTAAACCAACGGCTTGAAAAGCACCGTCCAAGACCTGCCCCGCAGGGCCAACAAATGGCCTGCCGCGCAGATCCTCCTGGTCGCCGGGCTGTTCGCCAATCAACATAATCTGCGCGTCTGGTGGGCCCTCACCCGACACGGCTTGGGTTGCTGGTCGCCATAGCGGACAGTTTTGGCAATTGCTGATCTGTTCACCCAGTTGTTCCAGTGGTGATGCCTGGGAGCTTACTTTGGGTGCGTTTCGCGTATAGCTAGTTCGTCCCTTCCGTGCCGGCTCTGTTACCGCCGTGTCTATCATCCGCTCGGAACGTGCTTGCGCTCCGGCTACAAGCTCAGGAATAAGCCGGGCCTCAGGCAGATTTTTCCAATATTTCTTCGGCATCTCCTGCTGCATCATAGGAACTTTCAAACGGGCGGGATTGAAGATGCTGGCGTAATATTTTCGCCAGTAGTT
>CAZVYE010000105.1:0-11887 GCA_964630895.1 uncultured Gammaproteobacteria bacterium
TCGGATGCGGTTAAATCAATCACAATGCGATGATCCGCAACAATTTCGCCCAGACACCTGCTGACAGAGGAGATGTCGTTAACGCGCTTGGACTCATTTAGCTGACTTTGCCAGGAGGCCAACCCTATTCCAGCTTTTGCAAAAACGGCCACTTCGCTTCGTGCAATCAAGTGGATCGTAATCTCTGCGGAGTACGCGCGTGCCAAAGCAGGCAGCCGTGCCTGGAGCATCTGCAGAAACGCGGTTCCCACTCTACCCGGCCCGATTACCGCCAGGGCAACCTTGAGGTCTGGGGAAGCAGCAGCGTAAGTTGTTGTTTCGGGCGGGCATATCTTTGCAACCGAACTAGACATTGCACACCTCCAGTTTGCTATGAACGCCGCTTAACGCATCCAACGCCTGCAGTACGTCTGAGGCCAGATCATCCCCGTCTTCAATCCCAACAGACAGCCTTAGCAACCCTTCGGTAATACCGGCTTTGCGCTGGTCTGCCGCGCTCATGGCAGCGTGGGTCATGGTCGCAGGATGGCAAACCAGGCTCTCTACACCACCCAAAGACTCCGCCAACGTAAAGTTCTTAAGATGCTTGGTAAACGCTGCGCACCCGGCTAAGCCCTGCTTAAGTTCGAAAGAAACGATAGCGCCAAAGCTGGATTGCTGGCGGCAGGCCAAATCATGATTTGGATGATCAGCGATGCCCGGAAAATGCACGCGACGCACCTCGGGATGGTCTACAAGTCTATCCACGACCCGCAAGGTGTTGGCTGCATGGGCTCGCAACCGCACAGACAGCGTCCGCAGGCCGCGCAACGTATTGTGGCAATCCTGGGGAGAGGCCGTCAGGCCCAAGCAATTAGCCCACCAGGCCAGCTCTTCGTGCAAGGATTTGTTGGCGGCAATGACTGCGCCTCCAACGACATCGCTATGTCCGTTGATATATTTGGTGGTTGAGTGCAACACCAGGTCTGCTCCCAGCGCGATAGGCTGCTGCCACAGCGGAGACAAAAACGTGTTATCCACCAAAGCAAGCGCTCCTGCCTCATGGGCGATATCGCAAACGGCCTGGATGTCTGACAGACGCAGCAAAGGATTGCTGGGTGTTTCAATCCACACAAGCCTCGGCCTTTGCTCTGCAACGTGAGTGCGCAGATTGTCTAGATTCTGATAGTCCACAAACACGACGCGACACCGGCGCTGCTTGTGCAGAGCCGTAAACAGTCGGTGGGTGCCGCCATAACAGTCAGCAGGCACGAAGACCACCTCATCTGTGCCCACCAGCTGACTGGCTAAGGTAACCGCGGACATACCCGAGTTGGTCACCACACCACCGGCGCCACCTTCAAGCTGACTCAACGCGTCAGCCAGATGATCTCGATTTGGGTTACCGCTGCGGGCATAGTCATACTTACCCGGCTTATCTAACGATTCAAACGCGTAATTTGCCGAAACATAGATGGGCGGGATGACCGCTCCAAATGAAGTATCTGCTGCAATCCCCGTTCGCACGGCTGCCGTTGCAGGACGCTGAGATGATTGTTTTAGACCACTCATGCCAGCCGCCCTCCGAATGCCCCTGCAATCAGTGGCGCGATTTGCTCGTCATCTGCAAGGAACGCATCATGACCGTAGCGACTTCCCAGCTCAATTAGCGTTGCACCAGCAGCGGCAGCCAGTTCACGATATAAATAAGGGGGCACGATTTGGTCATTACGGATTCCAACTAGCGTGGTAGGCACGCGAATAGCAGACGCAACTACGCTGTGGGTGTCGATGGCATCCGACAGCAATCGGTAGGCAGACAGACTAAAAAACTCGCTCGCACGAGCACCCTGGACCCGCAGATAATCTTCACTGGATTCCGCATCTGGTCCAAATCGCGAAGCAAATTCTGTCTGGCTACGATACGAGCTGATGCCAAGTTTCCGGGCCAATTCCAGGAACTGATCCTTGGTATCTCCTTCCAGTGACAAAATCTCACGCTGAATTGCACGTCGGGCCTGCGCCAGTGGATCGGCTCTATGGCTGGCCGCAATGATCAACTGGGCACGCAGTCGATCGGGAAAATTGCTCGCAAACGCCAAACCAACCATGCCGCCAAATGAGGCACCTACCAGACAATCCAGTTGAGCGATGTCGAGTTCATCAAGCAAATGGGCCAATACGTTTGCCTGATCATTGGTGGTTAGACGGATGGTATCTGCGGACAGATCGCGATGATTGTGTGGACCCGAAGTCTCACCATTTCCACCCAGCCAATCGAAAGAGATTAGCCGACGAGAACGCAGTGTCGAGGGCGCAATACCTGCAAACACGTTGGCCCACCACCCTGATGGGCGCGCACTGGTCGGACACCAAACGTTTCTATCGGCGGATATACCGCCCAGTGCTACAACTGCTGGCGCACCGACCGGCCCAACGGATTGCCAGCCGATCTGCCAGTTGGAAAGGATCTTGCCGCATTCCAGGCGCAGCGGCTTCCGAATGGAAATTACGCCTGACTCCGGCGCATCGACCGCATTGTGCCGCGCAGACGCAGTTGCATTGCCTTTACACTGGTTCGAGAGATTGCCCGGTTTGGGCCGTGAGGTCGTATTACTTATTGCCAGACTCATGGTCAGAACTCCTAATGAATATGCACAAACTCATTGGAAACTCTGTTAGCCATGTTGGGGACAAGCTCCATCGCAAAGCGCTCACTTGCCACTCATTTTTCAGCTAAGGATTGGTCCTTTGCTGCAGGAGTTGGCACCATCGCAAGGTGGTTAAACTTGCAGGTTGCCCCGGCGTCTAAGGGCCTGTCCCTCAGCCGGTCTCAATGAGTAATGCGCAATAATGTATGTGGCAGCCTCCCCCGCGGTCAACCAGGCTGTTAGAACGTTTTGGAATAAGAAGTAGCCAGCTGGACTTCAGGATCAGACACAAAAAAAACCCCGGACAAGCCGGGGTTTTTGCATCACTAGAGGAAAGCGACTATTTGTCGTCTTCGCTCTTGACCTCTTCAAACTCAGCGTCAACGACATCGTCTTCGGCCTGCTCTTGGGCACCTTCAGCAGCCTGCGAAGCGGCAGATTCAGCCTGCGCTTTTTCGGCAGCTTTTTGCGCCAAGACCTGCGTTGCCTCTTGCAGCTCGTTGGACTTGGCTTCGATGGCAGACTTCTCGTCGCCCTTCATGGCTTCTTCCAACGCCGCAATCTTAGACTCAATCTCTGATTTTTCAGCATCGCCTAGTGCATCGCCGACTTCGGTCAAGCTGGACTTGGTTGCGTGGATCAACGCATCCGCAGTATTGCGAGCGGTCACCAGCTCCTGGAACTTCTTGTCCTCGTCTTTGTGCATCTCGGCATCGCGAACCATCTTGTCGATTTCTTCGTCCGACAATCCAGAACCGGCCTTAATCTCAATACGCTGCTCTTTGCCCGTATCTTTATCTTTGGCGGATACATGCAAAATGCCGTTCGCATCAATATCGAAGGTCACCTCAACCTGCGGCACGCCGCGAGGTCCTGGGCGAATACCAGCCAGATCAAATCGCGCCAGCGACTTGTTGGCGGAAGCCATTTCCCGCTCACCCTGCAGCACATGTACGGTCACTGCGGTCTGGTTGTCCTCAGCAGTAGAAAATACCTGTGACGCCTTTGTAGGAATCGTGGTGTTTTTCTCGATGAGCTTGGTGAACACGCCACCCAGGGTTTCGATACCCAATGACAGCGGTGTAACGTCCAAAAGCAATACGTCTTTCACGTCGCCGGCCAAAACACCACCCTGAATCGCAGCACCGATAGCAACCGCTTCATCCGGGTTTACGTCTTTGCGTGGCTCTTTGCCAAAAAATTCCGCAACAGTTTCCTGTACCTTCGGCATACGGGTCTGACCGCCCACCAAAATCACGTCATCAATTTCACTGACTTTTAGACCAGCGTCATTGATCGCGGTGCGGCAAGGACCGATGGTGCGCTGCACCAGTTCGTCCACCAATGATTCCAGCTTGGCACGCGTCACTTTAATCGTGAGGTGCTTTGGACCGGTTTGATCGGCGGTGATGTACGGCAAGTTCACTTCGGTTTGCTGTGAAGATGACAGTTCGATCTTAGCGCGCTCAGCCGCTTCTTTCAGGCGCTGCAGAGCCAACGGATCGTTGCGCAGATCTACGCCCTGATCTTTCTTGAACTCGGCTACCAGGTAGTCGATCAGTCGCATGTCAAAGTCTTCACCACCCAAGAAGGTGTCACCATTGGTGGCCAGTACTTCAAACTGCTTTTCGCCGTCTACGTCTGCAATTTCGATGATAGATACGTCAAACGTACCGCCACCCAGGTCATAAACCGCGACTTTGCGATCACCGCTCTTCTTGTCCAGCCCGTAAGCAAGAGCTGCTGCGGTCGGCTCGTTAATAATGCGTTTCACTTCCAAGCCGGCAATTTTGCCTGCATCTTTGGTTGCTTGACGCTGCGAGTCATTAAAGTACGCAGGTACCGTAATTACTGCTTCATTAACGTCCTCACCCAGATAATCTTCGGCGGTCTTCTTCATCTTCATCAAGACGCGTGCCGAAATTTCTGGCGGGGCCATTTTTTCGCCGTTAACTTCTACCCAGGCATCACCATTGTCCGCTTCTACAATCTTGTAGGGGACAATATCTTTGTCTTTGGCCACCACGTCTTCGTCGTACTTACGACCGATCAGGCGCTTCACCGCGTGCAGGGTATTATTTGGGTTGGTAACTGCCTGCCGCTTGGCGGGCTGACCTACCAGTACTTCGTCGTCTTTAGTAAATGCGACAATTGAAGGCGTCGTACGATCACCCTCTGCATTCTCGATGACTTTGGGCTTGCCACCATCCATCACTGCGACGCAGGAGTTGGTCGTACCCAAATCAATTCCGATGATTTTTCCCATCGTTTTATCTCCAAAAATTCAAGTGCTTAGATAATTTTTTGCTAATCAATAAATGGGGTCAAACGCCATTTATTCAAGCCATTTTTGGCTGTGTTTTAGTCTATTGATTTGGCCACGATCACCCGTGCCGGGCGCAGTAGCCGATCATTCAAGATAAAGCCCTTCTGCACCACGTTAATAATGGTGTCTGGCTCCGCGTTATCGCTAGGAACCATGCTCAAGGCTTCGTGGTGTTCTGGATTAAACTTCTCACCTTCTGGGTTAATCTGCTGCAGCCCGTGCTTGGCACACACGGAGTTGAGCATCTTCAGGGTGAGTTCCATCCCGTCTTTAAGCTGTGCGGCGCTAACCTGTTCTCCGTCCGCGGCTTCCAGACCACGCTCCAGCGACTCATTCACCTCAAGCAGGTCAGCCATAAATCGCTCCAGGGCAAACTTACGTGCGTTTTCGATTTCGCGTGCGCTGCGCTTACGGAAGTTTTCCACCTCGGCATGCGCCCTGAGCACTTCCTCTCCGGCGCGACGCAGTTTGTCGTCCGCTTCAGCGAGCTGTGCTTTTAATCCGTCTAGTTCCTGGTTGCTGTCTTCGACCACTTGCTCCTCAGTCGCCTGCTGTTCTGGCGTTTCGGATTCAGACGTGGAGTCGCCCTGCTCAGGCGTCAGCTTTTCCTCTGTCTCGTTCATAACCCTTCGATCCAAACTCAATAAAATTCGCTGAGGATCAGATGTGGATGAATCAGCCCAGATTCAAGCGAGAGAGGTGGATTGAATTGCGGTCATATACCTGATGCGGGTGCTTATTTGTCTTCTGCTTTAAGCGCAGCGCCAAGTGCTTGGGCAGTCGCTTGCACCACAGAGATAACGCGTTTGTAATCCATACGCTGTGGCCCAATCACGCCAAGGACACCAACCACGTCCCCATCAATATCGTAAGGTGCGGTAACCAAGGAGCAGCTAGATAGATTCGTGTCGCCGGTTTCTTCGCCTATAAACAGCTTTACACCACGGGCCTGCACGCTTTCTTCCAGCAGCTGCATCAACTGGCGTTTTTCGCGGATGGCTTCTAACAGTCCACGCAGTTCCTGAATATCGGCAAAATCATCGAGACCTACCAAACGATGTTCACCACGCACTACCACTTTGCTGCGCGCGCGCTCTTCAAATGCGCTGTCAGCCAGACTGACCGCCGAGCGCATTATTTCGTCCATACGATTGCGAGCAGTATTCAAATCGCTTACCAGACGTGCGCGAATATCTGCCAGCAACAGCCCCGAATACTCCTTGTTCATATAGTTGGCAGCTTGCTCTAGCGCAGATGGCGTATAGGGTGTCGCTGTTTCAATAATCCGGTTTTCCACTTCCCCGTCCATGAATACCAGGATTACTAGAATCTGCCGCTCAGACAGCGGCACAAAATCGATATGACGAAATGCAAAGGACTTGCGTTCTGGCAATGAGACCACGCCGACAAACTCAGTGAGTTCGGACAGCAAATTGGACGCGGTTTTGACTTTCTTGCTCAGTGGCGACGTGCTCGGCAATTGCTCCGAGATCGCTCGATTCTTTGCCTGCTTCAATTCCCGCGAGGCAATCATCGAATCCACAAAAAATCGATACGCTTGCTGCGTCGGAACACGCCCTGCGGACGTATGCGGCGAATGCAAAAAACCCAGCTGTTCAAGCTCTGCCATGACGTGACGAACTGTGGCGGGACTAATACGCATTCCAGCCTGCTCCACCAGTCGCTTGGATCCAACCGGCTGGCCCTCGGCGATATATTGCCCTACTAAAGTTCGAAGCAATCGCTGGGCTCTGGCGCTGAGCTCGGATAGCGGGGGCGAATTGTCTTGTCGACGGGAATTCATGCTGCAATGGATACCCGATAATGGCACCCAGTACAAGCGACCGGTTGCCAAACAAGAACTATTTCGCCATTGGATTCCCGAAACGAAAGTGCTAGCTTTGCACCGTCAATCAATCAACCCCTGAGCGAGCACTGTGCTTACCCAACTCACCATTCGAAATTTTGCCATCATTGACCAGCTTTCTTTGGAGTTTGGTGAAGGCTTGACCATTCTTACGGGCGAAACTGGCGCAGGTAAATCGATTTTATTCGATGCACTGGGCCTGACGCTTGGTGACCGTGCGGATCTTCGTTTTGCCCGAGACGCTGACAAGCGATGCGAGGTAATAGCGCAATTCAACGCCGATTCACCGGAAGCTAAAAACACAGTTGCCAACTGGCTCGAAGAGCAAGGCATCGAGCAGGATGACGAAGGTGTTCTGGTGCGTAGAACAATTGAGCCTGGTGGTCGCTCCCGAGCTTTTATCAATGACGTCCCGAGTACGCTGCAGTCACTGCGCGCGCTGGGTTCAATACTGGTAGAAGTACACGGTCAACACGAGCACCAGCGTCTCACTAAGGACAAGTACCAGGAACGAGCGCTCGATCGCTTCGCACAGACTGAGCCGCTCTTAGGAAAAGCCAAGTCATTGTTTGATCAATGGCGCAAGGTCAATGCATCGCTTTCGGAACTGCGTGCGCAAGGCGTGCTCAGCGACGCCGAAAAAGAACTGTTGCGCTATCAACTTACCGAACTTGAGCAACACGCGGTTTCTCCAGAAGAATTGGAGCGCATGCATGATTCCCACGCAAAGTCCGCCAACCGGGAAGAGCTGCTGCGCTCTGCCGGCACCAGCCTTGAGCTATTAGATGGCGAAACCGGCGCGAGTTCGGCAATAGCCAATGCTCGCGATCAATTGCATAGAGCGGCGAGCAAGGACTCGGCGCTTGAGGAGTTTGCCCAACTGCTGGACTCAGCGCTGATACAGGTCGAGGAAGCAAGTCATGGTTTGCAGCACTATGTGGATACAGACGACGATAGTTTGGAAAATCCAGACGAACTTAACCGATCACTGGAAGCAATCCACGACTTGGCGCGCAAACATCGGGTTGAACCTGAGGCACTGGAGACCACCAGGGATCAGATTGCCCTGCGTCTGCAAAATAGTGAGCAGGCTAATGAAAACGAATCGCGCCTGATGGAACAGAAGGACGCGTTAGAAGCCGAGGACGCAGCAGCAGCCGAGAAGCTGCACACACAAAGGCAATCTGCAGCGAAAAAGCTTGCGAGCACGGTGACGAATACGCTGGCAAAACTTGGCATGCCCAAGGCGACGTTTGTGATTGAAGTCGACCAGATGGAGGACTTACAACCTAGAGCCAATGGCTCTGATCAGATTAGCTTTTTGTTCTCTGCCAATCCCGGTCAAAGCCCGGCACCCATAGATAAAGTCGCCTCTGGTGGCGAACTGTCTCGACTCGGGCTGGCATTGCGCAGCGCGCTGTTGAACCAGACCGCCGTAGGCTGTTTGCTATTTGACGAAGTCGATGCGGGAATTGGTGGTTCTACCGGAGAAATCGTCGGCAGTTTGTTGGCTGGGCTGGCCAGTGAGCGACAAGTAATGGCTATCACCCATCTGCCCCAGGTTGCGGCTTTTGCAGATCATCATTTTGCCATCCGCAAATCCCAGGCTGACGACTCAACCAGCACCACAGTAATACCGCTGGACCAATCCGCACGCGAGGACGAACTGGCCAGAATGCTGAGCGGAGTTGAGGTAACCGAGCAATCGCGGGCCAATGCGCAGTCACTTCTGAACCGCGCAAAAGCCAGTTAGGTGCAGTTATTTAGATTTAGGTCGTACGTACAGCACCAGCGAGTGATCTTCCAGAACAAATCCGTGCTCTTCTACGATTTGCTGCTGTAGCCGCTCGATTTCTGCATTGTAAAATTCAATTACTTCACCGGTATCTATACGTACCATGTGATCGTGATGATCACCACGATCCAACTCGTATACCGATTGGCCGCCTTCGAAATTGTGTTTGACTACCAAGCCCGCTGTCGCGAATTGGTTGAGCACCCGGTATACGGTTGCCAATCCAATATCTTCTCCATCGTCCAGCAACACTTTATAGATGTCTTCAGCGGTCAAATGATGTTCGGATTTGCTTTCCAGGATTTCCAGTATCTTAACTCTGGGCAATGTGACCTTTAGACCAACTTTTTTTAGCTCTTTGGTTTCCAAACCGAGACCTCTTTTGTGTTGCATTAGATGGGAAAACGCCGAACGGCACTACCTTTAACTGGAATTTAATGGCGCTGGCAAGGTCAATTATTGTATCATTTCGCGCCTCGAAGGCGACGCCAACATCAGAAATTTTTATGCGACTTATACTACTTGCACTATTTATTACGATCACAACCAGCGGTTGCGGACTTATTTATAAGGCCGATATCCAGCAAGGCAACCTGATCGATCAAGACATGGTAAATGACCTGCGTCCTGGTATGACCAAACGTCAGGTGGTGCTCGTACTGGGAACGCCAGCTATCGAAAGCCCATTCCACCATGATCGCTGGCAATATATTTCAACCTACGATCGCCGCGGAGAGCGCGTATCGCGCAAACATCTGCTACTAACCTTTGAACAAAATCGGTTGGTCCGTATCGAAGGTGATTACAAGCCAGAAGACCCAGAATTGGTTCGATCAGCAGGCGACAGCGAAGATCAATCTTCTTGATCTGACGCTTTTGACTTGAGTAGCCCAGCGGCTCGTAGCCGCCGGATTTCCTTGGGGTCTGCCTTCAAGGGTCGATAGATTTCAACCCGATCTCCCGCTTTGAGTGGAGTATCTCGTTCGCACTTTCGAGAGAAAATGCCCACGGGCGCCTGATCCATATCTACGTTTGGAAAAAGTTGCTGGATAGCAGATAAAGCGATGGCGTCTGCAACGGTTGCGTTAGATGGAACCTGCACCTGAACAATCTCCTGACGAGACGGCTCGGCATACGCTACTTCCACCAGGATTGTCGACTGGTCAGGCATAACGCTCCCGCGCCTCATAGGTAAAGTCATCCACAAGCTTCTTGGCGACCTTTGAGAACGCCCCTTCAAATGCGGCACTGAGCAATTGGTGGGCAAACTCGAACGAGAGATGCAAAGCAATCTTGCATCCACTGTCTCCAAGCGGATACAAACGCCATGCGCCGTCAAGCGCTTCAAACGGGCCATCCACCAGTTTGAGTTGCATCTCGTGGGGTGGCGAAAGCGCGTTCTTGGTCACGAAGGACTGTTTGATACCTGCAAGGCTGACCGTTAGCTTTGCGCGCATCTCGGATTGGTCATCCGCCAAGACCGAGGCATCGTCACACCAACTAAGGAAATCTGGATACCCCTCGACATCGTTGATGAGAGCAAACATCTGCTCGCACGTATACGGGACAATTGCGGATCGTTCGATGGTTCGCACGCGTACAAGGGGCTCATGATTAAAGCGCGCTAGCATACCACTTAGCCGCGGGATGCAAACCAATCTAGCGTCTATTGATGCTACCGTGACAATAAGCGCGTAAAATGCCTCGCTCTTTTGAACCACGAAGCACCATGGCCGGCAAGAAAAAACCAAAAACGCCCAGCAATACTATTGCACTGAACAAGCGCGCCAAATTTGAATATCACTTACAAGACCGCTATGAGGCGGGGCTGAGCCTGATGGGCTGGGAAGTAAAAGCAATTCGCGCTGGCAAGCTGCAATTTAACGAGAGCTATGTGCTGCTCAAAGACCATGAAGCCTGGCTTTTTGGTTGCCACATAACTGCCTTGCCTGCAGCTTCTACGCACGTTTCGACTGATCCAACGCGCAATCGCAAACTGCTGATGCACCGACGAGAGATAGATACCTTGATCGGCATGGTGGAGCGCAAAGGCTTTGCGCTAATACCCACCGCCATGTATTGGAAAAAGGGAATGGTTAAAGTCGAAATCGCTTTGGCGGAAGGCAAAAAGCTGCACGACAAGCGCGCCACCCAGAAAGAGCGAGACTGGCAGAGAGATAAGGCAAGAATTCTAAAACATGGCTAAATTTCAGCAACTTGTAGCGCTTTATTAAAGTAGAATTCAATTGTCATTTATTTGGGTTCAGTTCAGGTTACCCCTTGCGTTTTAGGCCAAAAGGCCTCATCTTAATAGTCCACCGAGTTTCGGGGGCGACACTGGTTTCGACGTGGGTCGCGAACCCTGAAGGTGCATGCCGAGGATGCAACTTACCTCGTAAATCATGTTGTAAACTTTTAGTTGCCAACGACGACAACTACGCTCTAGCGGCCTAAAAAACCCTAGACCTTTCGCCTGGCCTGCTTACGGGTTAGATCCGAAAGACATTTAGTAAGATCGTAGTAGGCGTTTTCTCGCCGTCTGCTATTAAACTTTAGAGAATAGCGAATTGCAGAACCTGCCCGTCGGTGCTGCGATAAGCGAATTTAAACGACGGATCTAAGCATGTAGAGCCTCAGGCAGAGGGCTTGCGGACGCGGGTTCGACTCCCGCCGCCTCCACCAACAAACAGGGGCCGCCAATTTGGCGGCCCTTTTTTGTTGGCGCGGCGCGGACGAGAACCCGCGTACGGGTTCGACCCGAGGCACATGGACGTGCCGGAGGGGACTTTGCGGCCACTCATAGCTGAACCCACCGAAGGTTTGACCAAATCAATGCGACACAAACGATGCCGCAATGGTCCGAAGGATGCCATCCCGGATGGATGGCACACTCCCGCCGCCTCTGAGCAAGGTAAGTGCTTACAAACCCTGAGTTTCCGCACACTCCAAAAACCACACAGAATGACTAGCATCACGCCAGAATCCGATTGGGCAGCAATCGGTTCGCTCCGACGGGAGCGGCAAAATAACTATCGCAGACGAACCGGGTCCGAAGGACGCCATCCCGGAAGGATGGCGCACTCCCGCCGCCTCTGATCAAGACCCGCGCAACGGCCATGAGTTCGCCGCGAATCAGATAGAAACCCTGCTTTTCTAGATGACATCAAGCGCTAGTGCTTGCTATTCCGCAGGTACCAGCCCCAACTCATCAAATGCAAAATCTCGGCGCAGAAATCGCCTGATTTTATGCGCATTCTCATGTTCGTCCG
>CAZVYE010000106.1:0-11880 GCA_964630895.1 uncultured Gammaproteobacteria bacterium
ATAAAACAACACTGGCCATTTAATAAGGAACGCGACATTGCCGACTCGGTAGCGTATTTAAGGTCCATCGAAATTGAAGGTCGTCCGCTGCATCAATGGGGCTTTTGGAATTTGCTTGCTAGGTCAATCAGCAATGAAGCATACAAATTCTTGTGCGACGTAGTTGGGCACTTCTCATTGTTTGGAAATTGGAACGCGAGAGAGGCGCTTTTTTCACTTTTGTGCGATATGGCAGGAAGCTGGTATCGAGTAGTCGACGGATACCAAAACTTGCCTCTAAAGCTATGTGATTCATTTACGTCTTCTGGTGGCAGTCTGATGTTGTCGCATCATCTTAAAGACATAAAACCAATGGCGGGTGATGCCGGGTACATCTTGGAATTTGGTGATGGGGCTGTTCATAAAGAGATTGGCGCTTCAAAAGTGATTTTAGCTTTACCTAAGTTTGCATTGAACAGACTGTTCTCCAAGACTGCCTTCGAGCGGACTGAGTTTTATAATGCGTTCAAGACCGTGGATGGCGTCGCGGCTTGCAAAATCTTCCTGACCTTTGCCACCGATTGTTGGAAAGATGTGCCGCAAGGGCCCGGCAAGGTTAAAGCAGACTCATTTGGAGTCTCCCATACGGATTTGCCCATGAGTATGTGTTACTACCTGGGGATGGATAAAAAGAATGGCAAAGGATTGATGCTCGCAAGCTACTGTGATTCAAAGTCCGTGACGTTTTGGGAAACGCTCATGTGTGATCGGGGGTTAGGCGAAGATATCACTTGTGAGGTGCCGCCTTTGGGTCTAGATGAGATTCGGCGTCAGCTTTCTGAAATGCATGATTATGAAGTGCCAATGCCCGAGAAGGCGCTGTTTGTTGATTGGTCGGAGCCACCGTTTGGCGGCGGCTGGCATGCATGGAGGCCAGGTTATGAAAGCCAGGAAGTAGCACGTATTCTGCGTGCTGGGCCAGAAGGGGAGCAAATTTTTGTTTGCGGTGAAAGTTATGGTTGCTACCAAGGTTGGGTAGAAGGTGCCCTTACTTCGGCAGAGTGTCTGCTTCGTGACCAGTTCAATTTAGAAATGCCAGGGTGGTTGGATAGATCTGATAGCCTGGCACCCTACGCTTTGTAAAGTCCAAAAGGAGTAGAAAATGTCTGATAATTTACATGGTTTCTTAAAGTCTTTAGGCCAAGATCCTGAAAAGTTAAATACATTCAAGTCAAACCCTGATGAGGTTATGGACTCTCACAACCTGACAGAAGAAGAGAAAGCCGCCGTCAAGTCCGGGGACAAAGCGAAGCTGCAGTCGATGACTGGAGCGGATGACGCAGATGCGCAGTATTTCATCGTCTAAATGCTCTCCATCCTAGGCTCCGGTATCCGCCTTGCCGGACAAATTACGCCGGAGTCGCAATCGCTGATTCAAAACGCAGACCAGGTATTTGCTGTGATGGCAGATACCTGGTCTTTGCGTTTGCTGCAGGAAATGAATCCGTCGACGCAGTCGTTGCAGGTCCATTACCAAGTGGGCAAGCGGCGGGATGAGACCTATGGCGATATGGTGGACACCATTCTGGCCTCGGTGCGCGCTGGCAAGAAAACCTGCGCGGTGTTTTATGGGCATCCCGGCGTCTATGTGTTCCCTTCCCATGAGGCCATCCGCATCGCACGGGAAGAAGGCTTTCATGCGCAGATGTTTCCGGCGATTTCAGCAGAGGATTGTTTGTTTGCTGATTTAGGTATTGATCCAGCCCGCAGCGGTTGGCAAAGCTATGAGGCGATGGATTTTCTGCTGTACGCCCGGAAATTCGACCCTACGGCGGCTTTGGTCTTGTGGCAGATTGCTGCAGTGGGAGACTATCAGCGTAAAGCGTTTCAGCCGGACCGAAAGTGGCTGCAGTATTTAGTCAATCTGCTGTTGGGCGACTATCCAGAAGCCCATCCGGTCACACTTTATCAAGCTGCAATGCTCCCAATTGAAGATCCAAAAACCGATGCGATACGGCTTGTTGATCTACCTCAGGCTGAGCTCCATCCGGCCATGACCCTTTACATTCCGCCGGTTCGTGCCCCGCAGTTGGACGCTGAAAGGGTGGTGCAGTTGTGTGTGAACAAGGAGGATCTGGCCAAGAATGGTTATCAGCAGTATCGCTGACCTTGCACCGAGATTTTCGCAGTTCTTTCCCAGTTGATTGCTTGCCAGAACCGGCATTGCGTTGTTGCGCCCGGCCTTGGGTTTACGGCCGAAAATGAATCAGTCCCTGGCCCTGCATTTCGGTCGCCAGCGCAATGTCTTTACCCATTCGCAGCGCCATAGCTCGTGCAAATTCGGTTCTTTCTCTACCGCGCTGCATAGACTTATAGTCTGAATTCCGGGACAGTCTCGCGGCCATCATTCCAGTGACAAAGGGTGCAGCCATTGATGTGCCATCTAGAGCGCCATAGGCTGCGGTTTTTGAGTTACCAGGCATGGTGGATATGATGCCAACGCCGGGCCCTGCAATATCCATTTCCGGCCCGGTACAGGAAAAATTCGCCAGATAGTAAGGATCACTGGCTATTCGATTAGATCCGTCCGGCCAGCGAGAAGCCGCAAGAGACCCTTCTGGTCCCCAGCCCTTTTTACCAATGGCGCTGACGGCAACGGCCTCGCCAAATGCTGCGGGATATTCGATGGCCGAGCAAATATTCCCCGCGGATATGATGGTTAGTGCGCCCTGTTCCGCTGCATCCTGGATGGCATCGTGTTCAATTTGTGACATGGAGGGCGTACCCAGGCTCATGTTGATCAAATGACATTTTTGCTCGTGGGCCATTTCCCAGATAGCCAGCGCGATGTCCCCTTGATGTGCTCCACCGGACTCTGGAAATACCCGCAAGGACGCTATTCTGGAGGCTGGCGCGAGTCCGCCATATTCAGAGTTTTTTTGCGGGCGAGCGCCAATAATTCCGCAGACATGGCTGCCGTGCCCCTGTACATCCTGGCCACCGTGTTCCTGCCAGGCTGCATCAATGATCGCGCCCAGATTATGGATGTGACCAAGGTTTGTGTTTGGTCCAATCCCGGTATCAATGACTCCCACTCGAATACCGCGGCCGCGCGTCGCTGCATAGCGCGAGAAGCCTCCGGTCTGATGCCACCACCCAGCACTGTTGTCAGCCTGCGGCAGTTTAGGGCAGCGTAGCTGTAGGACCGACGACACGTTTTTTTCAATCATCGGCCAGTACCCGTTCCAGGGAAATGCAACTGCAGTGACTGGCTCTGCGGAGGCCGAAAACTCGAACTGGCAAACCCCGGCTTTGTCAGTCACTTGTACCAATTGATGCCGCGAGCGGTCAGCCATGATGTATAGGAAGCAGCGAACATCTGCCAGTGGTTTACCACTATCATCGGTAACCTGGCATTGGAGCGTTTGTCCCGAGCCATCGTGCGCGTGCAGCCGCGTACGGTCCGCCTCCACGGAGCCCAGAGGATGCGCCAACGCATTGAAGTGAGCAATTGCTGGTTCCAGGATGAGTTCGGGATGCATTCGGCCTGCTAGACCGCTTAGCTCCTGATGATCGCCGTCAACAATCGCCAAGTGGCGATGGTGATGGGCATCTGGTTGATGGGCCCGATGGATCTGCGCGATTGGTGCAATATGTTTGTGCAGAGCGTCATGCAAATGCTGTTGATTGGCACTGTGTTGATGCGCTGCTTTATTGCCGGCTCGGCGATGAGACAGTAAGAATCGGCCCATGTAGTTATTTCTCCCCCTCAACGATTATTACAATTCTAGATTGATCACGGCAGGTAATGAAGTGCGTCTGCTTGTTGCAAGTAATGATGGTTCTGAATAGCTAAGCCTTTGGGCTATCCGTACCTGCTCCAGTTGCTGTAGTCTGGTTATCCGTGTCAAACACGTGTCCAACCCTGGGAGGGGAATATGTCCGATCAACACGACGCCGTGGGGCGCAGACTACCCATCAAGCTCGACACCACCACCAACGGCGAGTACGCGCCAATTCCACTGGAACCGGTGAATTGTATGGCCAACACCATGGCCCAAGACGCGGCGGATCGCGCGCACAAGCGATTGAACATGAATCGCCGCAGATTCATGACTACCTCCTGCGGGGCAGCCAGTGCGCTGTTGGCAATCAATGCTGCGAATGCGTCTACTGGCAATAAGGCAGGATTTTTCGCGGTTTCTGATGAGTCGCGATTTGACGCTCAGTTGGCTTCCGCTGAACTGGGAAAGAAAGAATTCATCTTTGACGTTCAGGGGCACTATTTGCCTCCAAGTAAAGCCGCCACGGTTAAGTCAGCTTGCGCCAAAGGCAGCGAAGTACTGTCTCGAGAATACATGCGGTGCATTGGGGCTGACGGATTTATTAAAGATGTCTTTCTGGACAGCGATACGGACATGATGGTTTTGTCCTTTGTGCCGTCGCGCCGAGATGCCGAACCGCTGACTATTGAAGAAGCCGATGCCACCAGACGTATTGTTGATGAACTGGAAGGTGATCACCGCTTGTTAATCCACGGCCGGGTTAATCCCAATCAGGACGGTGACCTGGACGGTATGGATGAGCTGGCTGAAAAGTATGGCGTGTCAGCCTGGAAGACCTATACCCAGTGGGGGCCGGACGGAAAAGGTTTCTTTATGACCGATGACGTCGGGATCGCCATGGTTGAAAGAGCACGCAAGCTTGGCGTCAAGAACATTTGTATTCACAAAGGTATTCCGTTTGGGCGCCAGTCCTATGAGCATTCCACGTGCCAGGATATTGGGCCTATCGCGAAACAATATCCAGATATCAATTTTCTTATTTACCATTCCGGTTGGGTGCCTGGACAAGCGGAGGGGCCATTAGACAGCGACCGCGTTGACGGTATTGACGGCTTGATCAACTCGGTAAGAAACGCCGGCTTGGGTCATGGGTCGAATGTATATGCTGAGCTGGGCAGTACGTGGCGAGGCTTGATGCGAGATATGGATAGCGCAGCACACGGAATCGGTAAATTGGTCAAGTGCCTGGGAGAAGACAATGTGGTCTGGGGTAGTGACTCAGTTTGGTACGGTTCGCCGCAGGATCAAATCCAGGCTTTCAGAGCGTTCCAGATTGACAAGGACATCGCGGATGAACATGGCTACAGCCAAATCACGCCGGAGGTTCGAGCCAAGATCCTTGGGTTAAATGCGTTAAAGCCTTACGGCATTTCAATGGAAGAGGCGATGATGCGGGCTGGGGGTGATGTCGTCTCGGCACGGCGAGAAAACTATCGCGGTCAGGAGAATCCGCACTACCTAACGTTTGGGCCTAAGACACGACGTGACTTCTTGCGACTGTTTAATCTCCAGGGCGGTGATCTAACGTAAATAGCCGACCCTCTCCTGGTTCGCGCTTATTGGAGTGTTCGATTTCGAACACTCCTCTTGCTGGTCGTTCGTTACCGACCACTGCCACACGCAAGTCGATAGGCTTGGTACATTATCGTGTGATGTAAAAGTCTTTAAAGTCAATGGCATAAAGATTTTATTCTTGTTCTATAGGATTTGGCACGGTCGTTGCTAACGTACGGCCATGGATCGTCAAATTTCAGCCAGCGAAATCCGCAACTCTCGAATTGCCAGCGCAGCAAAAGCCCTGGGCTTGGTCGCCCTGCTGGCGCTTGCCGTTTGGGGTGTGCGCCAACTAATTACACCGTCATTAACACTGGACTCCGTGCGCGTGGCTACTGTGGATCAAGGGCCAGTGGTGGCGACAATTTCCGCTGCGGGAAACGTGGTGCCTCGAAACGAGCATCTGATCAGTTCGCGATTGAGCGCCCAAATTGCCGATGTCTTGATACCGGTTGGAACCAAAGTGCAGGCCGGTGATGTGTTGCTGCAGCTAGATGATGCCAGCCAGCGCAAAGCTGTCAGTGACCTGCAAGAGCAGTTGCTGTTGAAGGAGAACGAGCGGGATACAACGCGTCTGGAGCTTGAAGCGAAAATAGATACTGCCCAAGGCAATCTGGCCCTTGCCGAAATTGATCTGGAAAGCCGGCAAGCGAAGCTCGCTCGCATGCAGCAATTGGTTGAAACCGGTGCCGTTTCCGCAGGCGATCGTCAGGAGGCCGAACTGGAGGTGAAGCGGGCCTTGGTCAATATCGAGCAGCTTAAAAAGCGCATTGCCCACGATCGCAAGCAAGCGGATGCCACATTAAAAGGCATCGATCTGGAAGCCAAAATTTTACAGAACTCTCTTGATGAACAGCGTCGCTTGCTGGCCGCAACTCAGGTCGTGGCGCCCCTCGATGGCGTGGTGACTTTTCTCGTGGATCAAATTGGCACCAGTGTGTCGCCGGGCGACGAGCTTGCCCGTGTAGCGGACCTGGATCGCTTTCGCGTAGAAGCTCGCGTCTCTGATTTTTTTGCGCGGCGTTTGGCACCAGGCATGGAAGTGATTGTCGCCAAGGCCGGGGACACCTTGCCGGGTCGCGTGAGCGCTGTATTGCCTGCCGTAGAAAACGGGTCGGTGCGCATGCTTATCGAACTGGAGAACCCGAGCGCGCAGGGACTGCAGTCGCAGCAGCGTGTCGATGTGGAAATTGTGACACACCGAATCTCAAACACGCTACGTCTACCCAATTCCAGCCGACTGGCGTCACAAAGCCAGCAGGATCTTTTCGTAGTTGCCGGAGACCGTGCGGAGCGACGATCCGTGCAGCTGGGAGACGCATCGCAGAACTATATAGCCGTCATTGCGGGACTCAATAAAGGAGACGAAGTAATCGTTTCCGATACCGAACCATATCGTCATTTAGAATCTTTGGAGATAGATTGATGAACCAAGCCGCCCTTTCACCATCGTCTGAGCCGAATACCGCCGCAGACGCCAATCAGATCATTCAGCTCAAAGATGTAGCAAAGACGTATCGCACGGATCGTATTGAAACTATTGCGCTGAATGACGTGGATCTAACAATCAATGCAGGTGAAACCGTTTCCATCATGGGGCCATCGGGCTGCGGTAAAAGCACACTGCTAAACCTGGTAGGGCTCTTGGATCGACCCAGCTCGGGGCAAGTACGAATCAGTGGTCTTGACCCCATGAAGAACACCGATAAGGAACTGGCTGCGTTCCGCAACGAAACCATCGGATTCGTATTTCAAAGCTTCCATCTGATCAATGACCTGACCGTATTGGACAATGTCCAGGTCCCATTGCTGTACCGCAGCATGTCCAACAAGGAGCGCGCAGAAAGGGCGCAAGCAGCCTTAGAGAAGGTCGGCCTGGCGTCGAGAACACGGCATTTCCCCAATCAACTTTCCGGTGGGCAACAGCAGCGCGTCGCAATTGCTCGAGCCATTGTGGGCGAGCCTAAACTGGTTCTTGCAGACGAACCCACTGGCAATCTGGACAGCCACATGGGTGACGAAATCATGGACTTGTTACTGGGCCTAAATGCCAGCGACGGCACCACCATGCTGATGGTGACCCACGACAAAGGCAAAGCGGAGCAAACACAGCGCGTCGTGCGCATCTTTGACGGGCAATTGGTGCATTAAGATGTGGCGACACTACTTAACAACCGCCTACAAGGTCCTGCTGCGCAGGAAGTTTTTCACTTTCGTGAATATTTTTGGGACCGCAATCACTCTGGGTGTACTTACTCTCGTGATAGCAATGCTGGACAACTACCTGGAGCCCAGAGGCGCCGAGTCGAATGGTGATCACATTCTGATTGCCAAAACCGCCATGCTGACCACAACGGACGGCTCATCAACCTGGACATCCAACCTGGGGTTTCGATTCATCGAACGACTGATTTGGCCCATGCAAACACCCGATTTGGTTGGCTTCGTAGAGCAAGTGCCACCCACCACGTTGTTTGTAGACGGACAGAAAATTAGCCCCGCCATGCGCCATACAGATGCTAATTACTGGACCATCACCCAGCACGACGTGATTGCCGGACGAACTATATCCGCTGACGACGTTGCCGAGGGCCGGTTTGTCGCCGTACTAAACGACACTATGGCACGGCAGATTTTTGCCGGTGCAGACCCGATAGGGCAATCGTTGCTGCTAGGAGACCGTCGGTTTGAAGTGATTGGGACGGTTGCCGATGAGCCAGAAACCCGGATGTACAGCTACGGCGAGATCTGGCTCCCCTATACCACTAACAAGTCGCAGTCGTATCGCACCGAATGGCTGGGCAGCTATACCGCACTGCTTTATGTTGAAGATCCGGCGCGTAAACCGCTTGTCCAGGAGGAGCTGCAGGACCAACTGGCCAAGTTTGTGCACGATGACCCTGAGCAGTTTCAGGTTGCCAAAAGCACGGCAGACACAAGATTGGAAGTCATCACCCGAGACTTCACCAACTCACGTTTCGAAGCTGACAGTGGTGCCAGCGTTTTCATTACATCGTTCGCCGTCGCAATGCTCGCTTTCATGCTGCTACCGGCAATTAATCTGACCAATCTCAATACCAGCCGCATCATGGAACGGGCTGGAGAAATCGGCGTACGCAAAGCCTTTGGCGCATCGGTAATGGAGCTGGTCAAACAGTTTCTTATAGAAAACCTGGTGTTGACTATCGTTGGCGGGATTGTGGGGCTGGTGTTGGGTATAGGCTTACTCATGCTGCTGGAGACGTCCGGCATGATTGCCTATGCAGATTTTCGTTTGAACTGGACCGTATTCGTTGGAGCCTTTGGCTTGATGATTGTGTTCGGATTGTTTTCCGGAATTTATCCCGCGTTCAAAATGGCTCGCATGCAGCCGGTACAAGCGCTCAAGGGAGGGCGGTAATGTTTAAGCACGTTTTTAAACTTATTTGGAATCGCAAGGGCTCCAATGCGCTGATTATTGTCGAACTGCTGTTAGCGTTTTTGGTGGTGTTTGGCGTTGCGGGTACAGGCGCATATTACCTCTACCTTTATCAACAGCCCCTGGGCTTCGATTATGAAGATACCTGGTCGGTTCGGATCGCAACTGGCGAAGAGTGGACCGAACAGGACGGCGAATTGATGCAGCAGGTTTTACCGTCCATTCGAGCTTTGCCAGAAGTAGAGTGGGCACACATTATTTCTATCCCTTTGTTCCAGAATTCTCGATGGAGTTCGCCGGTTACGAACAAGGACAAGGAGGTAGACACCTACATGAACTATGTTTCGCCCGGAGCGCCCCAGGACATGGGAATGGAGCTACTTGAAGGCCGCTGGTTTGGTCCGGAAGACGAAGGATCAGAAGAGCAGCTGGTTCTGATCAATCAGCGCCTCAAGCAAGAGCTTTTCGGCGATGCTTCGCCGCTTGGCGTTGATATCCGCCAGCCCAATCCTGAAGCCGAGGAACCACTTGCGCCGCGTCGCGTAATTGGTGTCATCAGCGACTTTCGCCAGTGGGGTGAGTTACAGCAGTTGGCCAACTACGTGATGATACGCTTTCCCCTGGAAAACAAAGACTGGCCGGTTCGAAGCATTCAGCTCAAGCTGCGACCCGATACTTCTCCAGAGTTCGAGGAGCAATTACTCAAGCTGGTTGAAGGTATCGCCCCAAACTGGAATCTGAGCATCAACACTGCGGAATCCATGCGTGCGTCGATAATGCGTGAGCGGACTATCCCGCTGTCCATATCTTCGGTGTTGGCGGGGTTCTTGTTGATCATGGTGGTGTTCGGAATGTTTGGTGTACTGTGGCAAAGTGTGACGCGCAGAACCAGCGAACTGGGTTTGCGTCGAGCAGTTGGTGCAACAAAGCACAGGGTATACACGCAGATCGTAATGGAAACGGTGGTGTTGGCACTATTGGCGGTGATTGCCGGTAGCCTGATAGCAATACAATTTCCGCTACTGGCCCCGTTCCCGGCATTAGGATGGTCAACGAGCATCGTGGGAATTCTGATAGCTGCTGGCATTATTGTGGGAATTTGCGCCTTGTGCGCCATGTATCCCGCTTGGTTGGCGTCACGCCGTGATCCGGCTGATGCACTGCATTTCGAGTAATCCGTCAATTTGGAATTTTGATGAACGGGCGCACAAACAATCGACCCAGCGTGTTGGTGGCAGATGACGACGACTCTGTGCGCGCCTCCCTGACCCTATTGCTCAAGCAGTCTGGGTTCAATGCGATTGCAGTTGCCAGCGCTGACGATGCGCTGCAAACATTAGCCGAGCAGCCGATAGATTTGGTGCTTCAAGATATGAACTTCACCCGACAGACAACGGGTGAAGAGGGGCTCTCGCTGCTTCGCAAAATCAAACAGGCGGCAGTACATGTGCCGGTTGTACTCATCACCGCCTGGGGCTCGATTGAGCTTGCCGTGGAGGGCATGAAAGCCGGCGCGTCGGATTTTGTAACCAAGCCGTGGAATAACAAGCGCCTGGTGCAAATTGTCAAAACCCATCTTGAGCTGGCAGATGGCGTTAAGTCTGAGGGGCTGTCGCGGGCAGAGCTAGACGCCAAAGCTGATTTTAGCCATATCATTGGAGAACATCCGAGCCTGCTGCAGGTTTTGGAAACGGTACATCGGGTAGCTACAACCGATGCGTCGGTATTGATACTGGGTGAAAGTGGTACGGGCAAAGAGCTCATCGCCCAAGCGATCCACCGCAATAGCCGCAGACGTGAAGCACCAATGGTCAGTGTCAACTTATCCGGTGTCCCTGGCAGTCTGTTTGAAAGCGAGATGTTTGGGCATGTCAAGGGCGCGTTCACCGATGCCAAATTGGATCGACAGGGCTACTTCCAGCAGGCGGAAGGTGGCTCAATTTTTTTAGATGAATTGGGAGAACTGCAGCGAGATCAGCAGGCCAAGTTGCTGCGTGTATTGCAGGATCATTGTGTACAGCCGGTAGGTTCTGACAGGATAAGTCAAATTGATTTCCGTGTAATTAGTGCAACCAATGCCGCTTTGCGCGAAGCGGTCAGTGCCGGTGAATTTCGTGAGGACTTGTTTTATCGATTAAACCTCATAACGCTCACATTGCCACCGCTGAGATCCCGCCGAAGTGACATCCCCCTGCTGGCTCGAGCACGTTTGGCAAACGTATTGAAAACCCATGGGTTGCAAGCTCTGGATATCTCCGAAGCCGCAATGGAGTGGCTGCGCGTGCAGGATTGGCCGGGCAACGTACGGGAGCTGCATCAGTGTATTGAGCGCGCGGCTCTATTGTGTGGCCAAGGTCCACTTAAGGTTTCCGACTTTGAGTCCTCTACCACGCCTGGGCGGGCCGAAGCATCAGCTGACTCGTTGGATGGCATGACATTGGAGCAGGCAGAGCGTGCGCTAATCGAACGCAGTTTGGCGCGTCATCAAGATAATATTTCGCGGGTTGCAGAAGAGCTTGGTCTTAGCAGAGCCGCCCTGTATCGAAGACTGGAAAAGTACGGCCTGGAACGGGACTAATTTGGCTGAATTCTGGTCCATGACAGCCTGTGCCGAGGCTTGCCGGACTTTCTCTAACATTGCTGACTGCATCTCGTTTTGTCGCGTGAAGCAAGTCGGGGTAAGGTTTGCAGGTCGACCCTGTCCCCAGTACGAGAATTGTTCAATCCAATCTATGCAGAGCCATTCCACTTGATAACGCTTCAAGCCAAGTTACGCATCTATCTGGTGTGCTTGCATCTCGCCGTATTGGGATTTGCAGCATGGTACGTGGATGAGCTCAATCTTTGGTTTTTCGCCGTAGAGGGTGGGGTGTTGTTGAGCCTATGGTTTGGGTGGCGATTGGTTGGCAATGCCCTAAAGCCGTTGCATTTTGTCCAAGATACCCACGACCTGCTGGAAGAGCGTGAGTTTTCGTCCCGCTTTAGTTCGACGGGCGAGCCGGAAATGGATGAGCTTGTCGCAGTTTACAATCGTAGGTTGGAAAACTTGTATACCGAGCGCTTGCTGGTATGGGAACAAAGAGG
>CAZVYE010000107.1:0-11605 GCA_964630895.1 uncultured Gammaproteobacteria bacterium
CGGGGAATTCCACTACGAATCAGGCACTGGCACTGGCGGGTCTGGCAAAAGTTGCAGACGCTAGTGAGCAGTACGCTAAAGCTTTTGATTATTTTCAGCAAAGTAATCAACTACTAAGAGAGTCTGTGACCCCTGAAGAGATTGCCGCAGGCGAATCGGACCTTTTTAGTACGAAGTCCATAGCGCGGCTTTCGCAATGGTATCAGGAGGGGGAGCAAACAGGCTCGACCACCGGGTCGGGCCATGCTGAACGATCATTTAGGCCGGTATTCTTGGTTGGCTTTCCCCGCTCTGGTACCACGCTGTTGGATCGTATGTTAAACGCCCATAGCCAAATTACCGTGCTAGAGGAGCTACCATTTTTACCCAATGTGCTGCAGCCTCACATGCAGACTGTGCAAGCAATCAATGCGCTCGCCAACGCCAATGTCGAAACGCTCCAGTCCATCTCCAGCCAGTATGTCCAGTCGGTCCAGCGTCATCTAAGTTCAGTACAGCCAACGGAGAGCATGTCGAAAATTATTGTGGATAAGCTGCCTTTAAACAGCGTGTTTATTCCATTTATTGCGAAGATTTTTCCAGACGCCAGGATTATTCTGGCGATCCGGGACCCGAGGGACGTTTGTCTAAGCTGCTTTTTTCAATCGTTTGGTCTGAATGTTGCCATGCGAAATTTTCTGGCGATGGACACGACAGTCGATTATTACAACCAGGTGATGGGATTGCTGCGTAAATACTACGAAGATTACTCGCAGCGTATGTTTGTCAGTAAATACGAACAGCTGATTGCTCAGCCGGAGCCACATTTACGGGAACTTTTGGAGCGTCTGGAACTGCAGTACGAAGCGGGCTGCATTGATTATCGCCAGAAGCTAGGTGCAGAGCGCATCAACACGCCAAGCTATGATCAAGTTTCTCAGCCATTGTATAGCTCATCCATAGGTCGCTGGAAGAACTACGAATTTGCATTGGATGATTTTGCTGACGTACTGCAGCAACATGTTCAATTTTGGAACTACAGCTAAACAATTACGCAGCGATTGGTTCTAACTTCATGGCAAATGTATAGCGAGGACGGTAGCAGATTCGTGTAGGCGGCCTGCCACAGTGGGAGATTTCTCCGTCAAACATGACCATTCTTCCAGGCTTTGGAGACACTACGAATTCTGCGTCCTCATTCTCGTTAAAGAACAGGGTTTCACCGCCCCAGTCTACGTTCCATTCCGTACAGATAAACCAAAGCGCTGTCAGCTCGCCAGCGCCTGGCATGCAATCTGTGTGAGGAAATAGCATGTCTCCATAGCCGGCATGATTAACGTACGAACGATATAAGCGGTACGCTCTGTCGGCGCTGCCAAATGCTTTGGAAGCTTCTACCGTTGGCTTGAACAAGGGCGTGCGCTCAGTAGCAGGCACCTCAAAGTTTTTTGCCCAATGCCGATAGTCGGCGGTATCAGGCCGTGCTACTTCATTACGCGTAAAGGGGCTTTGGTCAAGTGCGGCAGAAAATTGTTGCAGGACTTGCGGTGCAACCAGGTCGTCATAGACACGGATTGATTTGCCATCTACCGTGCCGCTTCGGATCGGTTCAATATGCATTTAAATCTACCTCTTTTTCGCGAACCCAAAGGGTTGCCAGCCACTTCTCTCCGGTTTCTACCGGCAGGCTAGCGTGCAGCGTCTGTTTGTCGGGCTCGCCTTGTGCATCTACATTGCTAAACATAACGCCCAAACCCGTTTCCGGTTTGATCTTCAGATCTAATTTGGGAAACGCCGTCTCGCCACCAGCTTCTGGCGCCATCAAGTAGGCGAACACAGTGGTAATGCGCTGTCCTGACTTGGACAGGGATTGCCTTGATTCCTCAACCGCCGGATTAATCCAATCGTAGTGGGCCTTATATTCCTGGCCCATGCGGTATCGCAATATGGACAGCGGTTCGGCAAAGCCAACCCCTTTGTCCGTAGCGCCCATCAGAATTTCCTTTAATCGAAGTACGACTATGTCTTCTTGGGTTACATGCAAGCTCCAACTCCAGCTGGTGCGCGTTTGATCTCGCACTGGCTCACCTGAAACAGGATGTACTGTGTAGGAAGGCATCATGTACGGCGCTGCTAGTTCAATCAGATAAGCACAGTCCTCTTGGTCCAATGCATCTGGCAACACGCTCACGCTTGCGCCGAGCCTTTCCTGCTGCAATCCGGTGAGTGCAGGGTAGGCATCCAAGCGAATCTCTGGCGGGTCTCCCGCCGTGCCGACAACTTCTGTGTCTGCATCGGATTGTTCAAACTGGCTTGCGCAATAGCTACCCAGCCGTTCGGCGGCCTGCATCCATTGAGAACCCAGTTTCGTATCCTGGCTGGTGCCAGATCCTCTCAGGTAACGTAGTCCAACTACAAAGCTGGCAAAAGATGACTCCAGGTTGGCAGCATGAAAGAACCATGCAAATGCAGATTCCTGATCACCTGCTTGCTTATGCAGAAAAGCCATAGTTACCGCGGCGACTTTTGAATTGTGCCGAGCTGCCTTTGTCAGATAGTCCCAGCTGGATTGAAAACCTTCAGTCGCGCCTTTTAGTCCTTCTCGATAGTGGAACGTTGCGAGCCAGTTGAGTGCCTCAGCGTTGTTGTTTTCGGCCGCCCGCTGGATTAGCAATTTACCCTCGGCCAGGCTTGCCGCTCTGCCTTCCCCGCCGACGAGCATACTGCCTAATATAAAATCTGCATGGCTATTGCCGTTTCTACTGGCCTTTCCCAGCCAGCGGCGCGCTCGACCATATTCCTGCGCTCCCCGATAATGCTTACCCACCATCATCTGTGCCTGTACGTCCCCGCTGTGGGCTTGGTCAAGCCAGCGCTCAAAATCTCCTTCTTGCAACATTGATTCGGTAGCTTTGCTAGTCACTGTCGCGCCTTTTAACCCAGGCATTAAATGCAACTACGATGCGTGTGCCGTCAGCAGTGAAGGGCGAAACATCGTGCATGATGTAGGAGGGGAAGATGACCAGCTGTCCCGGTGTTGCTCGATACGTTCTCACTCCAGTAGCAAACGCACCCTGCGGCTTATTGTTGGCGCAGTCCATGAACATGTTGGTAGAACCACGCGGGTCTAAGAATCGCAGATTGCCGCTGTCCGGATTGTTCTCATCAACGCCCCCATCGTCTACACAGTACACGCCAGACCAAGAAGCCATGGGGTGATTGTGGGTCCCCATGTAGCCGCCGTTGCGGGTGATATGAAACCACGTGTGATTATATATTTTGAAATTGGCAAGCTCTTCTGGCGTGTTGCCGTTAACCTGCTGAAGGGTATGGCCAAGCGTCTCAAAACAGAACATCTTCAGCTTCTGTACGCAGCGCTCGGGCCAGTTAAACAGCTCAAAATGGCTTTCGAAGGTTTTGACTTTGAGGGTTAGCGTATCGACGGGCTCTTTCCATTTATCTCCCTCTTTTTCGCGCTCCAGAAATAGCTCTTTCAGTTGCGCATTGAGGCGCTCGGGATTGGCCATTCGACGCACCACAAATGGTGTCGCAAACCCAGGAGTTATCGTAACGTCATTCGAATCCATCAGACCGCAGCAGTTTATGACAATGGGGGATTGTAGCTTTTGTTACGCTGGGTCTAAATAGTCAGGTACGAAACTGAGCGGTAATGCATCACACGAGGTGCGAAAATTGAAATAACGGTGGGGCAATTATGGTTCTGAGAAGCAATGGCGGCGCCACTGATAAAGGGCAAAGATACAGGGAAGACCTTATAGATCTTGTCGATATCTGACGTAGGGCATCCGACCCAGCTGTTGCTCTACCGCAATTTCCGAAAGATCTGCGTCGGAAGCATTGGTCGTATTGAGTACATTGGTGGCACCCACGCTTAAGCTGCCATTCCAAGGTGTGCGCCAGGCAAAATTAATATCGAATGAAGTCAGGTAAGGTGACTCGGCCTGATCGCCCAGTGAGTCGAGGTAGCGACTGGTCAAATCTAAACCAAAGGCGCCTTTTTGCCAGCCTAATCCTAAGGCGGCCTGTGCGTAGGGGTCGGAGCGGTAGAGAGAATAGTTGTCTTGCAGGCTATACATTCCAGAAAAGTCGCCTGAAACATGCGATAGTTGGACGCCAACCTCCAAGTCGCCCCAACTACCTGCATTGATATCGCAGCTCAGGCTCAGGTCAACACTTTGGCCCTGGTGCCGCGCGGTAGCCAAGGTAGAGCTTTGTGGCAAGCTAGATAAGAAGTTCGCTCCGGAATCGGAGAACCTGCTATCGCTGGTCTGATAGTTGATGCCTACCTGCAGGTTTTGGAAAGCGCGCCACTGTGCTCCCAGCAAATAACGCGAATGCTGTATCTGGTTGCGAGCATAATTGAGGTTTCGCAGACACTCCAGAGAGTCGCCACAAACTTCTTTGCCATTACCGTTAGTAAATCCAGCGTGGACCCAAATAGTTTCCGTGGGTTTCCACACGCCAAATGCAATGCTTTCGTCGCTAGTGGATGTTTCCAGGCTCTTCAGCAGGTAGCTGGGACTGTCGTTCGAGTTGCCGGTTGTGATCGCGGTGGGAGAGCTATAGATTGGTGCAGCTTCGTCGGCGGCACGGGCAAAATCTCCCATGGCCATACTTATGGTCAAACCACTCAAGATCACGAGGCTGTAGGTCGGTTTGCGCATTCGCCGCAAGAGCTCCCAAGTATTGCTGCAAAGTATGGCACGATCGATGCCAAAATTACGTATGCAATAAGTCTTTGATTCACTAATTCAGAGAGTAAGACAGTTCCAATGAAACACAGTTCCCGCAACTGACGTTAGCAATCTCTGAATGATTCCAATAAAACCTATTAAAATCCGCCTCTATCTGGTTGAAATACTAGCAGAACCGCAAAAGCATAGATAGCGACTCAGGGTGCCAGAATGCGCGAAACGTGACCGGCATCAAATAAATTCAGACGAATGGTGTTGCAATTATCAATGTTTGTGTAACTTTTTACCCTTAGCATGCGTCTAATGGTGTATATCAGCAAGAAAACTTGGTTGGGTGTTTGGGAGAACAAGCATGACGCAAAACAGCAATTTCAGTCGAATATTAAGAGCAGCAGCTTTTTCCGTCGTAGCAATAGGCAGCATGGCAGCCGGACTTAGTGCCACTACTTATGGTATTGCAAAGGCTAATGACTACTTCGTGCAATGGTCGGGTATAGGCACCCCGATGATTCAGGCACCTGTGCAATGCAACGCTGAGTAATTAGTCAGACTATTTGACAGACTTAGTGCGCTATTGATATTCCGACACTATTGGGTGGAATCTGGGGCAGGCTCCACAGGCTTGCCAGAGAATAACTGGGCCAGGTCAACCACGTCGAAGCTATAGCGTTGGTTGCAGAATTCGCAATCTACGGTTAATTCGGTCTGTTCGGCCATCGCCGCATCGATCTCGTCAGCCCCTAAACTCCGCAGCACATCTGCCACACGATCTCTTGAACACGGACAATCGAAGCGCAAACTTAGCGCGTCCCCTAAAGCCAAGCTCTCATCATGGTAAAGCCTGTGCAACAGAGACTGGCTATCCAGCCCAAGCAGCTCTTCGGGTGTGATTGTTTCGGCCAAAGTTACCACTCTGTTCCAACCATCATCGTCCGCAGCCGGCTGCTCCGGCATCTGTTGAAGGATAAGACCCGACGCGTGGTCCGCGTCCGCAGCGAGCCAGATCCGCGTGGCAATTTGTTCGGATTGCTGAAAATACCCTTCAAGTGACTTTGCCAGCCCAACGGCGTCCAGGCCGACGATGCCCTGGTATCGCTGTTGCTCCCTACGCGATTCCAAAGTAATGACCAATGTGCCTTGGTCAGTGAGCTGTTCAAAGCCCATGTCCGACTCAACTTGCTCGGACCCGCGTACGATACCGCGAACCGCTCCGCCCACGTCGCACTGCGCCATTAGCAAATTGAGCGGGCCGCCACCTTGCAGCTGCAAGGTAATTCGCCCATTAAATTTGATATTGCTAAACATCAGGCTGCTGGCGGCCAGTGCTTCTCCCAGCAACTCTGTTACTGCCCAGCTTTCGTCTCCCTGTCTGGCTAATACGGCTTGCCAGGCTTCAGTCAACCGAACCGCCGCACCTCGCACGGGGAAGTTTGCAAAGGCAAACCTGGTCAAATGATCATTCATCGGAATCTCCCTGGAACTCCGGGCGTGGAGCTTAACCAACCGTCATACTCGAAACGCAGCGGCCTACTACTGTCTCGCGCATACATGCGGCCGATAATTGCATAGGGCATGCGAGATCTTTTGCCGCTTTCCAGGGATTCAAATTTCTGCCAAAGCTCTGATTCTATGTTGTGATCCAGCCGAATTTTTTCATTCCCAAGCGCCGCCATACGAACTGCAAAGTCGGGCTCGAAGGTGTGCCTGAACTGGCCGTCCCATACCAGCTCTAGCTCAATGCGCTGGATTTCCATGCTGTCTCTGGTGTTGCTGCGAATGAGCAACTCGGTTTGATAGAAGGGTCCATCGCCTTCTTCACCTGCATCAACCTGTACAGATATGATGCGCGCATCTGGGGCGACCATGGGGGCCAAGCGACTGCCACAGCCGGCTAAAAATGTGATTGCTAGTAATACGAAAAGCTGGTGCCTTACATTCATGCAGCTACTCTTAAATCAAATTGGTCGCTTATGGTATCGCTGAGCATGTTGACGCTCCATAACAAGAAAAACATAGCCAAAGATGCAGAAACCAAAGTGGCGAAATGACCACCCAGGACTTCTGGAATTGATTCGATAATCATGCTGCCCCAGCTTACCCGATCAGGAAGACCAAGTCCCATCAGGGTCAGCAATACTTCTACCTTTACAATCGTGACGAAGAGCAACGAGCATTGCAATATCAAAATTGGACGCAAATTGGGACTTAGGTGGCGCAGAATCAAACCAGCAGATCCGATGCCAGATGTTACTGCAGCCTGTAAATAATCTGCAGAAGCCAGGCGCATTGTTTCAGCTCTAATTAAGCGGAATGGGGAGGTCCAGAGTCCGATAGTGAGTGCTGTTGCCAGCCACCAAATATTTCCCTTGGCAAAAAGTGCAAGGATCGCAATGAGCAGATAGAAGGGTATGGCGTCGAACACACCAGCCATGTACATGGTAATTCTGTCCAACAGATTGCCGGACCGCCAGCCACACAGAATCCCCAGCGCAGCGGCTAGCATTAGCGCAGCACCAGTTGCCAGTATGCCCAGTTGAAACGCCGAGGCAACACTTTGCAGCATACGAGCGAAGACATCCTGTCCAATTGCATTTGTGCCGAATGGATGCTGCCAGTCCGGTGACGCAAAAGCGGGTGCGGCAGTGCTGCGCCACTCCTGGCCCCAAAATCCAAGAAAAACGCCGGCTGCGACTACTGCATAAACTAGCACTACGCCCAGGAAAAAATACAGATGGCGCTGCTTGTTGATCATCGACCTTTTAACCTCGGGTCGAGGCGTGGATTGAGAAGCTCACCAATAGCTGATACGCCGGCAAAGGCGAGTCCAGATAGCACCAAAAGGCTGAGCAATAAAGGCTGGTCAAAATTATTGACCGCGTCCACCATGAGTCGACCTGCACCCGGCACGTTATACAGATACTCCAGCACGATTGAACCGGCTAAAGCGGTCAGCGGTAGCGAGTAAATTATCCGCGTAAAAACAGGCAGAGCGATAGACTTAAGTCCAAAGCGCCAAACCCACCCATCCCAGAATGCCGCAGAACTCACGGAGAGAGCGCGCGCGGCCACAAACTGGCTGGAACGAAACACTTCCAGCCACAAAGTGCGATAAAGCCTAAAATTTAGCCCTAACGTCGCAAGCAATATGGTCAACGTAGGCGCCGCCACATAGTTCAAATAGGAACCCGCCGAGCGATTGCTCCAGCCGGTAATGGGCAGCAGGTTTAAGGCATCCGGGCTACACAATAGCCATTGGACGAATAGCGCCGTTACCAAAAAGCTGACGCTCATTCCCGCTATTGCCAGGCCCGAGATTAATGCGCTAAAGCGCTCGCTGGTTGCTCTGGCTGCAAAGCTTCCTAACAGTAGCCCGCCAATATGTCCAAGCACAAAGCCGGGTAACACGAGCGCAATGGAGTTTGGGACTGCGCGAATAACGGCGGCTGTAGCCGGTTCCCCGGTTGCCCAGGAATAGCCAAAATCAAGTTGGATCACCGCTTGAAAATAAGCTAAGAACTGGAGCAGCCAATTGCGATCTTGACCAAGACCTGCTGTCACCATGGCAAGGTCTTCCGTATTGGCGCTGCGGCCTGCTAGCCAGTAAGCGGCATTTTCAGTCAACGCGGTGGTGGCAAAAAAACCCAGGACAATTACGCCAATAGCGATACTGAGAAATAAACGCGTTGCCTGCCAGACCTGGTTCACGGCTCGACCTTTACAAATCTTAGGAAATACCCGTTAACCACGTCTCGATCGGGCACTGCTAATACGTTCTTATGAGTCAAGAAGAGGTTGCGTCTGGCGGTGCCGGCAATAGTGGGGCACTGGTCCTTGATTACGGCGTTCATCTCTGCATAGAGCTGTGCCCTCTCGCCTGGGTCCTGCGTCGTTTCCAGCGCCTGGTAAAGATCATTGTATGGCTTAAAGTCAAACTGAGCAGCGTTGGGGCCGGGCGCTTTGTTGGGGCCAAAATAGAGCTGCAATATGTTCTCCGGATCTGGGTAATCCATGCCCCAACCCAACAGCATTAACTGGGCTTGCCCCTGTTTGTATGCGCGATTGTAGTCTGCAAACGTTGCATAAGATCTGCTTTTGACTCTACTGGCAGGAAAGCCCAGTTGAAGCATGCTTGCGCGAAATAGCTCGAAGCCCTGTTGGTGTCGCGGGCCAGCCGGCATGGCATATTCAAGCTGTGGCAATAGATCAGCGCTAATTTGATGCTCGGCTAGTAATGCCCTGGCCTTTGTCAATCGTTCCTCTTGCGACTGGGCTGCTCCATCCACTCTGTATCCGGGCATCCCAGGGGGTATCACGCCAGAAAAGGACTGGCCCAAGCCAGAATACATTTTGGCATTCCACTCGTCCCAATCGAATGCTAATGACATGGCGCAACGGATAGCCCGTGCATTTGCGTTGGCCGCGGCATCGGCTTGGCGACCAAGCTGCGGGTCAGTCATGTTGATGTCCAAACGCACCAAACCGGTTTCTACTGGTGCGAACAGCCGGTAAAGCTCTTTCAGCTCAGGTTTGAGCCTGGGCGGATTTCTTGAAGCGAGAATTTCGTCTGCCATGCTGTGAGGCGTGCGCAAAAACTGGACCTCGTTACCCTTTGCGAATGACTGCCAGCGAGACGCGCTCTGCGGGATAAAATGTATCTCGACCCGATCCACCAGCGGTGGCACTGCACCCGCAATTGAGGAAAGATCAGGCCAGTCCTGATTGATCGGCGCAGCGGATTCAAACGCGAGATCAATTGGCTCTTTTCGAAACTCAGGATTGCGCTGCAGCTCCGCCATACTGGCATTGGCAAGGCCTAGCCTAAACGGCCCAGAGCCAACAGTGCGACTGTCCTCAGGGTTAAGCGCTTCCTGTTCGCATTTTTTGGACACAATGCCAGCGTAGCCAGTAGCTAACAGGCTAATAAACTCCGGATGGGGCGCGGAAAGCCTGAATGTGACTGAATATTTATCACTGGCAACAATTCCCTCAATTTTATCGCTCAGGTTGGCACCATCAGATGCCCATTCGGCGAGGCCCTTGATGCGATGGCGCCATAGCGGCGCTGCTTGTGATCTTACTGCTGGCAGAAAGTGCCGTTTGAACGAATATACGATGTCATCGGCAGTGAGTTCGCGATCGCTATTGGCGAAACAGGGCGCGGGATGAAACAGCACGCCATGCTTAATGCTGACCTGATATTCCAATCCATCCGCCGAGACCGTAGGCATCCCAGCAGCCAGGTTGGGTGCCAGCTGATAGGGCCTGGCTAAATATTTATATCGATACAGCGTGTCAAATAGATTGACCGCGAAAAATGCCGAATATGTCGTTCCTGCTCGTGCTGGGTCGAAATCTTGAACGCTGCCTTCCATAGCGTGTTTATAAACTGCTTCCGACTGCGCCACCTCGTCCTGGCCGCATCCGCCAAAACATACTAATCCAAACAACAAAGCAGGCCAGATTGCTGGGCAATTCCCCTTGAACAAAACGTACCGTCCCCTGATCTATCAACGTGTGCCCAAGCCTAGCGCAAATGATTGGCCAAGATGTGAATCTGCACAGAAAAAACAATTATAATCGCCACCTCCAGGACCAGGTGCCTCACAAATTCCGTTTATGCTAAATCCCGACCTAAATCCCGAAAGCCTGGCAGCAGAATTTGCTGCAGACGACCGCATAAGAATCAGCAATATTCTGGATGAAGAGGTTGCTAATCGCATCCAGGAAATCTTGCTGAACAGGACGAAATTCGACACGGCGTATACTCTTGGTGGCAAAGCGTTCATCCACTCCAATGACGAACTAAAGCGCATGAGCGCAGCTGAAAGGCAAGAGATGGATCGCCAGATACTGCAGGCTGCTGCCAACGGTACGGGGTTTGTTTATGGCAGTTACATGATGCGCCGTATGCGGGAATTCTCAGATGCGGACGAGTCTTTTATGCGCGAGGTGTTCCGCTACCTCAACTCTGAAGAGCTTTTGCAGTTTATTCGCACCGTCACGGGTGATGCGGAGCTGATTGCGGCGGATGGTCAGTTTACCCGTTATGTTCCCGGGCAATTCCTAACCAGGCATCGTGACCAGGTAGAGGAGCAGGGCAGACGCTTCGCATTCGTATTTGGGTTTACCCGACGCTGGCACCCTGATTGGGGCGGCTTGCTGCAGTACTTTACCGACAAGGGTGAAACCAGAGACGCCTGGGCGCCCGCATTCAACACCCTGGCCATGTTCGACGTAAGACATATTCATTCAGTAACCTACGTAACACCATTCGCAGCGGAGCCAAGAATCTCTCTAACAGGCTGGTTTAGAAACAAACCGCTAGGAGAAGAGTACCAGCGGGTGCTGCGGGATGAGTAGGCGCTCCGAATAGATTAGAACAGGAAAGTGATGTTGGTGCTTGAGAGCTTTTTCGGCTACCCGGTAATTCTTGACTACTACTTTTCTACCTGAAACGCTCAGCCCAGTGAGGAAACGCTAGAAGGGCTAAAGTTGAAGTATTGGCAGTCAGCCTACTAAACTTGAGCGATGGATGTTCTCGACCAATTCCGAGCGAACCTCATCACGATTGCCAAAAGCCGGGGCCTGGCGAACTCGAACGGTGAAATCAACCAATCCGCTATTAGCGATTTAACCAAGGTGCCTCAGACAACAATAAGTGGGTTTCTATACCAGGGAAAAAGTCCGCGACTGGCTACGCTTGAAAGAATCAGCTCTGGCTTGGAGGTTCCGTTCTGGCAAATGGTCGTTCCAAGTGATGTATCCGAGGCATTGGCGGACAAGAGCCTGCTAACACTTTTTGAAGAATATCTGTTGGCCGACGAGAATGGTCAACGGACCATCCTGAGCGTGGCGCATGCCCAAGCTCAGGTGACACGCTTAGAAGATAAAGAAAATTATAATTCTATGAT
>CAZVYE010000108.1:0-11506 GCA_964630895.1 uncultured Gammaproteobacteria bacterium
GTGCGACGGACACAACTCTAGATATTTCATTTACTCCCGATGCGGCTGGCGGTCAGTTTCGATTGGTGGATTTTGCGCCCAATGGGTTGGTTTATTTTGTGCAAAGTCCCGGTGATGTAACCCAAAGCTCCATTGAGATATACACGCACTTTGGCAGCTTTCTTCAAGACCTGTCCTTACGGGATACAAGTGACACGCCGCTCGTGTTGGATTCTCCAACCGCAATAACGGTGCGTGAAGATGGGAAAATCGTAACCGCAGAGGCCCCAAGCAGAGCACCGGATTTTCCGCGACTGAAATTCTTTCGCCAGGACGGCCTTCTGTTGACAGAAGTAGGGGAGTTTGGCTATTTCCCAGGCTCAATTGCAGCTCCCACTGGTGCAGTATTTGCTCCCAATAGCCGGCTATATCTGGTGGATGAAGATACCGATCGTGTCCAGGCTTTTAATGATGTGGAAGTCCTGGCTGACACCAAGGTCGTTTTGGTTGCGGGAGGCGGTCCCTATCCAGAGAATAATCTTTGGGATGCAACGCTGGCACTGACCAATTCGGTCTATTCGACGCTTTTGTATCAAGGATTCCGGGCTGATGAGATCATGTACCTGGCTCCGTTGGCTGGGTTGGATCTGGATGGTGATGGCATCTCTGATGTCGATGGTCTGGCGACGCGGCAAAATTTACAAGACGTGCTCACTATTTGGGCCAAGGATGCGTCAAACGTACTGCTTTATCTGGCAGATCACGGCGATGACAAAGCATTTCGTATTAACGGTGTGACGGATACGGCGCTTGGACTCAGGCCGCAAACAGTTACTTCCTTAGACCTGCGTAATGCTTTGGATACTATGCAGTCATCCGGCGGTCCGGATCAGTTAACGTTTGTATATGAAGCGTGCGAAGCTGGGTCATTCCTAAGTGATATAGCCAACCCGGCGTTCGATCGTTTTGCATTCTATTCCGCTGCTCCTGGCCAAAACGCCAATCTGGTGAATAACGGCACGATTAGTTTCTCAGCCGAGTTTTGGGACGGTGTATTTTCTGGCCAGGATTTAAGAGATAGCTTTATTGGTGCTGCGAGCTTTGTTACGTCAACGTTCACAGGTCAATCGCCCCAAATGGACGCAGACAACGATGGAATTCCCAACGAAAACCCAGATGATCTTAGCCCGCTTGACGACGTGGTTATTGGTCTCGGCTCAGTTAATTCGCTGAGCGCACCCACCATCAGTAGTGTAAGCGTTCCGTTTTCACTGTCTCCCGGTGTTAACGCAGGCTCAGTGTCAGCTTTTGGTGTCTCAGATCCTGAAGGAATTGCCCGGGTGTACGCCACGGTAACCCCGCCGAATTATGTGCCCGGATCTCCAGATAATCCAATTTTGGAATATCCGCTGTTTGAGCTAAACGAGGACGGGCCTGGTACCTACACTGGCACTTATTCTGGTTTTTCTGCCGAAGGCGTATACACGGTAGATGTTTACGCTCAGGACGGTTTGGGGAATCTGTCCAGTCCCCAAACAACCTTTGTCACTTCAGGTGATCCACTGGATCGACGAGCCATGATTGTCGTTGGCGGTCCCGTGAGTGGCAGTAATTGGAATGCAGCGAGCAATCTTGGAGCGGCGGCATATTCTGCCCTGATAAATCAAGGCTACTTGGATAACGTCGGTGGCAGCGATGACTTGCTGTATTTAAGCAATGGCGGCACGAGTAACGTAGATCGTTCGGCGACTTCGGCAAACGTGCTGTCAGATTTGAGCGTGGCATCTGCAACGGTACAGGATTTCACGCTTTACATTGTGGGGCGCCTGACGGCACAGGGTCTGCAAATGGACTCTGGTGATTTTTTGAGCATTGGGGCGCTCGCAGCCCAACTGGATACATTGGAATCCAATATTTCGGGTAAGCTCACAGTTATTATTGAGGCCACCGAGAGTGGGCGTTTGGTCCCCGCATTGAGTAATGCATCTGGTCGACGCATCGTGATCACCAGTACTTCTCCCGGACAGACCGCGTCTATCGCCAACGAAGGATCGGCGAGTTTTTCACAGTTTTTCTGGAACGAAGTAGGGTCCGGAGAAAGCGTTCTAGATGCATTTGAGTCGGCCAAATCTGGCGTGAACTTTATCGCCAGTCAAACGCCTTTGCTAGATGACGATGGTGATGGGGTCGGAAGCACGCCGGGCGACGGTGAAATTGCCAGCGAGTACGCCATAGGTTCGGGCATTGTTCTGGCCGGAAACGAGCCCATTATTGGTGCGATTAGTGACACCATAGTACTCGACGATGGCTCCACCACTGCCATGATTAGCGTGGAAGATGTAACAAGCACCGGGACCATTGTAGAGGTTTTTGGGGTGGTGACCGAGCCAGATCCGTCCAGCGCAACTGCGGAGTTCTCGCTGAGTGACGCAGGCGGGGATACGTGGACTGGCTCCTATGCTGGATTTGGGCCGGTCGCCGGAGAATATGCCGTGGTTGTGTACGCGGTCGATGACGCCGGTCGTGTGTCCACGCAGCAAACGACCACGGTGGTGCAGGCGGTCGGATCAGACGGCTACGAAATGGATAACGATCCCGCCACCAGTTCGCCCATCTATATAGATAACTTCCAGGCTCAGTCGCACACCATCCACATGCAAGGTGATGAGGATTGGTTGCGATTTCTACCCACCGGTGGGCTGAACTATACGATAGAGCTCGACGAGATATGTCATTTGCCGAATCCTGCGTCGTGCTCCGGTGGTAACAACTTGAACCTTGAAATCGCTGTGTTTAACGACATTGGATCAACCGATTGTTCTAGCGTCGATCCAGTAAATGGCCCCTGCATTGCGACTATCAGTGGCGGGGGCAGTGGGAACCTGCAACTCAGCCTCAATTCGATCAATGCATCGGGTACAGACCTTTTTGCTATTCGAGTTCAACAGCAATCTGGAGAAATCGATACCGGGAGTTATACCGTGAAGGTGTATCAGCCCAGCCTGCCTTTGACTGGTATTCTGGAGGGCACGGTAACCAACAGCCTTACCGGTGCTCCGGTATTTGGGTCTTTCATTTTTACTTCTGGAAACACCTCTACGTTTAGTGGGCCAGACGGCAGCTTTGTGTTATTGGATAATCCGAATAGCTACACCGGTACGGCACAAGCAACGGGATTTTCTACAAGCAATATTCAGTTTGAGCTTATCGAATCGAGTACTACGTATTTAGCCATCGAGCTCACACCAGACAGTGGTCCACCGGATGCCACTACTGGAGCGGTAACGCTAATAACTCAGACCGGTGCTCGTTTGGATGGCCTGGTTACACCCAACGGTAATAGCACGGAGGCTTCATTCAACTATGGAGTTTCTGGGACAGGCCTGATGACATCGGCTACTGCATCACCAGCCACAGTGGGGGCTGCCGCCAGCGAGACCTACGTTTTTGCCGACATCAGTGGATTGAGTTGTGGCGAGACATATGAATTCCAAGCGGTGGCAGACAATCAGGCTGATCCAGCAGTTCTGGGCAATGTAGAGTCATTTAGCACACTGGACTGCACGACGCCGCCAACCATCGACGGTACTAGTACTTCAAATGTGATGGCAGACTCAGCGGTGATAGAAGCCACCGTAAGCTCTAGCGCAGCCGTTACGGTGGAATTTCAATATCGGGTAGTGGGCGAGGTGTTTTCTCCCTACCAATTGGTGCTGGACGATCCGGACGGTACCTCGGCCCAGCTTGTTAGTTTGGCAATAGATTCACTGGAGTGCGCGACCAACTATGAGTTTCAGGCGCGGGCAACCAATAACGGCGGGTCAGTCTTGGCGCAGGAGACATTCAATACAGCAGCCTGTCCCCAGGCGCCCCCCTCGGTTACTACACTAAGCGCCAATGGGATCACGGCCGACGCTGCCACCCTACGGGCCGACGTCGACCCTCAAGGTGATTCGACAAATGTGTTTTATCGCCTGCGCAAATCCGGAGAAAGTTATTTGGGTGACTTGCCGGTTACTACAATTACGGCTCCGGAGTTGGTGTCCACCTCAGTTACGGGTCTGGACTGCGAGGCGGGATATTTCTATCAATATCTAGCAGCCAATTCCGGAGGCAGCACCGACGGTAATGAGGTGGCTTTGACTACCATGGACTGCCCGGCTGAGTTTCCGGATGTTACCAATCAGCCTGCGACAGAAGTTACACAATCCATGGCGACCTTGAATGCCACAATTGATCCAAAAGAGTCTTTGGCGAGCGTCACATTCTTCTACGGCGTTCAATCGGTCACTGAAAACACGCAGTTGTTGTCTACACAAGTCCCAGCGAACCAGATAACTGCCGTCAGTTTGCCCGTCTCCAGTCTACTTTGCGGTACAACTTATCAGTTCAAAGTGCAGGCAACCAACGCCGTGGGCACCGCAGAAGATAGTACATTGCAGAGCTTTACTACCAACGGCTGTCAGAAAATTCTGTTGGTGGATGATGATGATAATATGCCGAACGTTCGAGATACTTATGCGGACGCTTTGGACGCCCTTGGTTTCAGCTACGGCGTTTGGGATACAAATCATTCCGACTCGGAGCCACTCAGTGTCGATTTACAGGACTATGACACTGTTATCTGGATTACGGGTAACGGTCAGGATGCGGTCACCGGGCCTGCTGATGCAAGCGAACTGGCGTTAGGTGAATTCTTAGATGCCAACGGTTGCTTGCTGATGATCTCGCAGGATTACCTGACTAGGCGCGGTGAGTCAGGCGCTACACCTACTGACTTGATGGCGGATTATCTGGGCCTTGCAAGCGGCGTGTCAGACGTGGCTTATGCAATAGTAGCGGGCGTTGCACCTAACTTTGGCATGCTGCCGGTGTCTGGCAGTTATATTCTCGATTTCGGCGCACCGGGACTGGACAATGTTGTGGACGAATTGACGCCAGCAGCGCCCGCGGAACCTGCTTTTATGTCCAGTGGATCGGTGGCGGCTATTCAAAATTCGCAAACTGCCTATAGAACGCTGTTTATGGCTTTTCCATTGGCTGCTGTCCCCGGGGAAGCCGAGCGGGCATTGGTAATGGATGCAGGATTAGCGTATTGCCGCGGTGTTCCGCAGGTGTTCGCTAGCGGTTTCGAGTAGATTCGGAGCAACATGCAGTAGTGGTCCCTGTTGCACATTTTCCGCCAGGTTAATCGGAGGACGCGTTCGTCTGAGAAGTGATTGAATATCATGCGAATTCTTTGCCGATAGCCTAAGATGCTGCGAAGCAGCAAAAAATGAGAAAATGAATGCCGGGTATGACGCAAAGGCTTTTGCGTTAATTAATAAGTAGGAAAATTCTTACACCACGGGGTAGTGTCTTGCCATTTCTATGGACAGGCAATTGACATACAGTGGTGAAATCGAAAGTTCCACACGTGGGTTCGTGGGTATGTGGAAAATGCAAAAGTGGGTTTCTTGGCTGTTCGTGTTTGTCCTGGGTGTTGGCCTGGGCGAAGCCGTGCGCGCTGAGATAGTTTTGGATCAATTTGACGCAGAAGCTTGCCAGACGCCGTCTGGAAAGCCTGATATGGGTGCGTCATCGTTTATATTTAGCGACGAGTTTGTTGCCATCTCTGCCGATGACTTTGTGGTTCAGCAAAGTGGTATGAGCCCGGCAATATTGCGGTTTCGTGTTGATGCCGTGGAACGTGACAGCGGTGACCCCTATAACTTTACCGGCTCCGAAATCTATCGAGTGTCTTTCTTTCAGGACATTGGTGGAAAGCCTGACGATATTCCGGTCTGTTCGGGCCAGGTTTCCGCGTCTGCAGTGGCGGGCAATGAAAATCCCTTTACCTACGATGTGGATTTGGATCTGAAGGGTCTTAACTGTTCGATAGAAGAAGGCCTTCCTGCTGGCGAATACTGGATGAGCGTCGCTGTGGAAAGTGATCCCCAGGCTCTCTTTGAAATTGCCCAAAACTTCCGCCCAAACGAAAGCCAAAGGTATGTGTGGAGTTATTGTGAGGTTTCTGACGGTGAACCAACCCCTGCCGCATGTGCACAATTGTTCTCTTCTGCCGAAGATTACAATCGGGCCGTAGAATCACCAGAATTATGCTTTGCTCTTTATGACAGAGGACCGTACCTGGTTCGCCAGATTCCCGACCAAGTTTCCGCTAAAGGGGAGCGGTTTTATTTTTCACTTGCGCAGTATTTTGCCGATCCTGATAACGATCCCGGAATTACGTATTCGGTATCTGGACTCCCAGCGGGACTTACTTTAGACAGCAGTTCTGGCTTTATAACCGGGCAGCCGTCGGCTGTTGGAGCATTTACCGTAACGGTTTTGGTCGATGATAAGAGTGATGGGACGGTCCAGACCAGCTTTGCGCTTCGCGTCAATGATCAACCCGTTGTCCAGTACGAACCTCAGCGCACCTATCCGCTGCTGACACGCCCCTGGTACTTTCTGGCAACCAACCCAAGCGTCGATGTGGCTGCCAGTGAAGCGGGGTTTGCTGTATCTAATCCAGACCTGTTACGGGTGCAGCGATTTAATCGCGAAGGCTTACTGATTAACTCAATCAATGTGCCGCCAGCGAATAGCCCAAAACGACCTTTCAGGGTGGCTACCGATCGCGATGGCCTAAGCTACGTCATCAAATTCGATTCGGGAACCACGTTATCAACCAGCATTGATGTATTTGATCGCAGCGGACGCGAGCTCAGTTACGGTTGGACGGTATCTGGTATCCCGCGCGATATTGCAGTGAACTCGTTTGGTTGTCGCAGTGGCAAGGGCTGCGTTTACGTTCTAACCAGCACCAATTTTTATCGCTTTGATCGCGGTAACCCAGGTGTGCAAGATGTGTTTAGTCATGCCGATGTGGGTTTGCCCAGTTCGCCAGTCAACATTTCTGTTAATGACAGCGGTTTCATTGCGGTAGGTTCAAGTTCTCAGATCGAGCGACTGCAGGAACAGTCTTTTCCCAACTTTGACCAGCCGCCAGCAGACTTCAATACCGGCATTGGTCTCATTAATGCACTGAATCGCGATTTGACCGTGGATCGGTTCAATAACGTTATATTTTCAGGGTTCTCTACCGACCTTGGAATGCGGTTTGTACCGCCAACAACTGCAGTTGATTTCGCTTTCGTAAACGACACGCCGCCCAATCCTACAGTGACATTTCAGCCCTATCGGCTTGACGTTGATGAATCTGGAAACGGATTTTTACACTCCAACAACCTGCGCGTGGACCGGTTCAAGCTCACTGGAGATCCAGCCAATGGCGGGGTGCTCAGATTCAGTGGACGTTATACCCATGCCGGCAATCAGCGTGGAAAACTATTCCAGCCAGTGGATTCCGAAGTTGGTAACAACGACCGTATTTACATCGCGGATCAGGCAACCAGAGATGTTGTCGCGCTGACGGGGACCGGGGTGTTTGCCTGGCGCCGGTCCATACCAAACGGTGGGGATCCAGCCGCATCTATCTCCATGCACGTGTTTCGCACCGAGCAAGGCGGACAGGAGCTCATCGGGGTCGTAGAGTTGCAGGACTTTAACGGGCAGAGTCTGTTTGTCGCATTGTACAACTCGACTACCGGTACGCTTGTGGATCAGTACCAGATAACAGATCCACTGCTGACTGATAATTTTGGGTTTAGCGATGCCCACGGGGATCAATTCGGAAACATTCTGCTGATTGGTAACCAACAATTTGCCAAGTTGAGTCTGAACGGCACAACGCTTGCGATCTACACGGAAGATGATTTGTGCCCGTTTAATGAGTTGGCAGAGTCTGATGTGGGCGCAAACAATATCCTCTATCTTCTCAATTCCGGCGACGAATTTAAGCCAGCAAATGGAGAGATCTCTGCTTACACAACCGATGGCGTTTGCCTGAACTCGCAGACAATATTGTTGAGCGAAACCGATTTGCTGGCAAACATTACGGATTTTGCTGCGGCGCCTGATGGGTCGTTTGCAGTAGCGCATGACACGGGCGCAGTCGGCGAAGAGAAAGTTGTCAAATTTAATAGTGACGGGATGCGCATCGGTGCGCAGTCTTCGACAGGATATGCGCCAGACCACTATTTTGCTCCCATTGCGCTAGACTTTACTTCGTCTGATGATTTGTTTGTGTTGGACAGCAAGTTACTACGGGTCAATCAGCTTAGTAGTCTGGCACCACTGGATCGATCAGTGCGGGCGCTAATAGTCGCTGGCGGCGGCGATTTCGAAGGCAACGCCCTTTGGGATTCCACCCAAACGGTGGCTAACTATGCGTACCTTGCGCTGCGCTATCAGGGATTGAGCAATAGCGATATTACTTACCTGAGTTCTGCCACTTTTGCAGACATTGATGGCGATGGATTCAACGACATCGACGGCCAGGCGACAGGTTTGCAGGTACAAGCTGCAATTACAGCAGCGGCCGATGCGACAGATTTGGTGGTTTACGTCGTAGACCATGGCGACGTGGACCAGATTAGACTGAATCAGTCAGAGATTCTGACGGCGGCAAACCTGGATACCTGGTATGACAGTACGCAAGCAACAGCAACGCCAGTAAAGATTCGTACCATTCTGGAAGCCTGTCAATCTGGCTCATTCTTAGACAATCTGGTTAAGGGCAGTGGCGCCAGCAATGAGCGCATCAATATTGGTTCAGCGGCACTTGGGGAAGATGCCAATTTCTCCAACCAGGGTTACTTATCGTATTCCCATCAGTTTTGGACGCGAATCCTGACTGGCGACAGCGTGGGCGGTGCGTTTCGTAGCGCACGCAACGCGATGAGCAATTTGTTCGGCAACCAAAATGCTCAACTCGATTTCGATGACGATGGTGCTTATAGTTTTACCCCAGGGGTAAGCGACGAGTCGACATCGGCGAACTCAGAGTATCTGGGCGCGGCTACTGCTTACGGCAGCGGTGGGCCATCTTTGCTCAACAACACGCTGGCAGTCAGTGCAGTGTCTGCAAACTCAGCCACCATTTCAGCAGCATTTTCTGATCTCGACGGCCTTGGATCGGTTTGGGCAGAGATTCAGCCGCCAGCAAACAGTTCCGGCGCTGTAAACAACCCGGTGTTATCGCTGCCGCGAATTGATCTGGATTTTACCTGCACTGGCAGCTGCAGCAGCGCGACGGCTAGCGCCACATATGATCAGTTCAATGTGGCTGGTACGTATACCATTAGCGTTTTTGCCACAGATATCGAAGGCAATCACTATACGCCAGCATTTCCGATCTCTGGTCTTGCTGCTAATCAAGTCACATATAACCCTGCCAGCCCTCAGGTGCGTAAGGCCGTTTTGATTGTTGGTGGTGAAACAGATGACGCGGACTTTGCTTCGCATGCGACCAGTACGCTGCTGGCAGAAAGTGCGCTGCTGGCGCAGGGCTATGCGCCGACGGACATTCAAATCCTGCAGAACGGAACGGCCAACCCCGCGACCTTAACCAATTTGAGTAGCGTCATTACTGGCTTGGCGGGAAGTAGCAATGTGGGCGATGTTGTTGTCTCAATGATCGGCGATTATCAGTCTGGTGGTCTGCGGTTAAATAGCTCTGAGGTGCTGACTCCAGCTGTGCTGGATGGCCACTTGGACAATCTACACAACAACTTGCCCGGTATGATTGTCACAGTCCTGGATCTTGACCGGGCTGGGGAGTTTCTACCCGGCTTGACCGCGCCGACCAGTGGCCGTCGAATCAATATAGCCAGCACAGCTGCTGGACTGAACGCTATCAACGCAAATTCGGGTACGCTGAATTTCTATCAGTTTTTCTGGTCGAGTATCGCCAATGGCGACGCGCTTTCCGATGCGTTCAGCGTTGCCGGTTCTGGAGTCGCGGTGGCTGACGGCCTGCAAGTGCCGGTGCTGGATGACAACAATAACGGTATCGGTAACGACGGAACCGACGGTTTGCTAGCGCTGAGCTATGCATTTTCTGCCGGGCTTGCCCAGGCCGGCAATCCACCTGAAATTGCTGGGGACCTGGGCGACCGCAGCATCACGGGAGATACCACCAATATTATCGCGAATAACGTGACGACGACCGGCAATTTGATTCAGGTCTTCGCCATGGTGACAGGACCAGCGCCCCTATACGAAGTTAGCGATCCGGTCATTTTGAGCAACACGACCGGTGACCAATACGCTGCCAGTTATTCGGGGTTCGGTCCGTATTCAGGTGACTATCAAGTGGCAGTATATGCCGTAGATGATCGCGAAGTTTTGTCTACTCAGGACACCTACACCATTACCCGAACTCCGGATACTAATGCGGGCGACGCGTATGAAGTGGACAATGATCCGTCCCAGGCCAATCCGATTGTTCCCAATGCGTTGGCTCAGCGACATACTTTTCATGGTAAAGACACCGATAACGACTACGTGATCTTTTGGGGTGACAAAGGTGACACCTATGATTTCTTAGCGGAAAACGTGAGTGGAACCAACGCCATGACATTGGAGGTGTATGAGCGTTCTGCGACGGAAGGCTGTGATACTGCAACCGATATTAGCAATACCACCTGTTTTACTTTACGAGCTAATGTCACTTCAATCGCTGGCGGCGATGCTTCAATTTCCAGCTTCTCCCTGCCAGCATCGAGTTATTTTGTGGTGCGCGTGTATCACGCTTCCGCACCAGAGAACGTTTACGACCTGTCGCTGATAAATACCTCACTGCCATTGACAGGCGAATTGCGTGGAGCGATCACTGATTCAACCACGGGTCTGCCAATAGCTGGCGCGGTCATCAGTGGTTCGGACGGTTCTCTAACGTTTTCTGATCCGGCCGGAAACTACCAGATCATTGCAACGCCGGTTTCGGGAATTACGGTAACCATTGATGCCCCGGGCTACGATCAGGCCCAGGAAACCGGTGTGGATATCCTGGAGTCGTTGACAACCTGGGAAAACGTCGCTCTGGATTTGTCAATTTCCGCGCCGTCCATATCTGCATTAAGTGAAACTGGTGTAACTCGGACTGCGGCAACCTTGCGCGCCACGGTAGACCCCAACGGAGATTCCAGTGCGGACGTATCCTTCCGTATAAACGCAGTAGCCGACGCAGATGCCGGATTCACAGGTGCTGGCAGCACTGGCGCATCTGCACAGGAGATGACTTTTGACGCGTCGGGCTTATCCTGCGGCACCGATTATGAATGGCAGGCGCGGGCAACCAATAGCGCGGGTACCACCACCAGTTCGATCCAACTCTTTACCACCAGCGCTTGCACGCCGCCCATTTTGAGTGGAGAAACCAGTTTTAGTGTCACAAGCACTGGGGCGACGATACGAGTCAATGTTGATCCACAGGGGCTTTCAACCGATGTGGATTATCGAGTTTGGACTGGCGCTCCCGGTTCCTATACCAATGTAACCACGACCAGTGCCTCTGGCAACGTAGATCAAATACTAACTGGACTGAGTTGTCAGACTACCTATAACTATCAGTTTCAGGCTACGAATGTAGACGGCACGGACGCCACGGCGGGAACCAGTCAGTTCACCACCGGGGCAT
>CAZVYE010000109.1:0-11389 GCA_964630895.1 uncultured Gammaproteobacteria bacterium
TTCTAGTCGCTACAATGATGAAAAACCTGTTCCGAAGTCGTCCAACGATAGACCGAAGCCCATGAGTCCCAGGCGACTCACGCTGGCAAGCGTCTGAGTCAAGTCGTCGAATACCTGTTGCTCAGTGACCTCAAAAACTATGTGGTCGTGGTTTATTCCCATTGCGTCCACCGCAGATGCCAAGCGTTCTGGCAACTCAGTATTGGCAAATGACAGACCCGACAAGTTAATGGATACGCTGAGCTGAGGACAGTAATTTTGACTCTCTTTTAAGACCAATAAGCTCTGATGGAGTATTTGTTCGGTGAGTTCGTCAATAAGTCCTTCAGACTCGATTCTAGAAAGAAATCGATTGGGGCCGATAATTCCAGCTTCAGGATGATCCCAGCGAATCAATGCTTCCATGCCAACCACGTCGTCAGATAGCAAACAGATCTTCGGCTGGAATGCAGCTTCAATTTTCCAGTTTCGAATCGCGGCTCTCAGATCACCCTCTACAATGCTGGCAGGTGACCGAGTGTTTTTTGAGATCTTGCTATCTACTCGGCGCTGGTTGCGCACCGCAGAAATAAAGTCTTGCAATGCAAAAGGCGGCGCAAATCCGCCTATTACTCGAATCCCCAATCCAGCAGCGAGGTCAGTGGCGGCTTCCAGCATATTTTGCGGCCGATCGGATATCACCACCATATCTCGGTCAAAGCCATGTGCAGCCAACCGTTCAATCAATTGAAACCCATCCCCTTCCCGCATATCCAATGAGATCGCAATCAGGTCAACAAATTCGGAGTTTTCAACGACGTACTGCATCGCTTCCGCTGACGTATCGACAACGTATACGGACTCGAATTTGAGTACATTTAAAGACTTCCGCACCAGGTCCGCCATCATTGGATCGCTGTTGACGACTACCGCCCTGCCCGGTCTGAAGTCGCTCGCATGTTTGTTCTGAGACATTTTCAGTTCCTACCTGGAGTCAATTGTCCTAAGTTTAAGAATATAAACCTTCGTCGCCTGGGTAACGGTACCGAGTGAAATTCCCCTGCAACAATCTGTAACAAATATTTTTGAAAACCGCGGTTTGTGTCGGTGTTTCTGGTCGCTGGGATGGGCTACACTCGACACATAGTCTCGTGGGGAGGCTTTTGGCAAGTAGAAGTAACAAGCGGTGAATTTTTCAAAAAATTGACCCGCCTTTCGCAGGGCTTGCGAGAGTATATGGCGTTTTCAGGGTCTCGAAATTGCTGAGATCGGGCTCAACCACAAGATGAGTGGCAATCAGATGCAAAGTAACAGTATCGTAATCTTGCTAGCTGACGATGATCCAGACGATCGCATATTGGCTGCGGAAGCGCTGCGACAGGCGCGCATGGTGAATGATCTTCGATTTGTAGAAGACGGCCAGGAACTGTTGGATTACCTGCAGCGCAAGGGCAAATTCGCTGACCCAAACGAGTCACCGAAGCCAGGCTTGATTCTGCTGGATCTTAATATGCCCAAAATTGACGGGCTTTCGGCTTTACGCGTGATAAAGGAGGATGAAAATCTTCGCCAGATTCCCGTAGTGGTAATGACAACCTCATCCAACCCTGAAGATATAGACGCCGCGTACGGCGACGGCGTCGCCGGATTCGTAACCAAACCAGTTAGCTTCAATGAATTGGTAGACGTTATGGCTACTGTTGGCAAGTATTGGGTGAATATCGTGGAATTGCCTTCGGTGGAGTAACCAGGTGAATCTCGAAGACCTCAGCATATTGATGATTGAGGATGACGCGGATGACGCGCTGATCATCCGTAACCAGCTCGCGCAGCTCATTCCCGAAAAGCAAATAACCTGGTTTTCCCAGATTGAGCAGGCCCGGGTTGCCATAAAGCAGTACAACTACGACATTATTTTTCTTGATTTTCGTCTCGGCCATGAAAACGGGCTGGATATACTCGCCGAGATTCGGCGAATAGATATCGGAACACCCGTCATTATGCTGACCGGCATGGACGAAGACGATTTAGACATCGTTGCACTTCAGTCCGGCGCAGCAGATTTCTTATCCAAAGAAGAAATCACACCAAGAAGCCTGCGACGTACCATTCGACGCAGTCTGGCCAGAGACCATCGACCGGCTATCGAAGCCAACCCAGTTAAGCACTTTGACGCCTTGTATGGCCATGGATCAAACCCCAGCGCACTGCTGGCGAAGGATGGCAAAGTTCTCGCCATAAATGCAGCTATGCGTGCGTTTTGCAACCTGGAAGAAGAAGCCGAACCACCAGAAAACCTTAACAATTTTCCCCAGCTGTCACCGGACAATTCAGATACGCTGCTTAAAGAGCTCATAGACGCTGCGTGTATGGGACAAAGCAGACGTATCGCGCGTACCGTTATGGTAGCTGAGCAGCCTCGATCAGCTGAGGTAAATATTTCTCCCATCGTCGGTGAAGATGGCGTCGTACGCAGGCTGATTCTTGAAATCCAGATTAGCCGCAATCCCAGCAGCGAAATTGGGCCAGAGCAATCGTTAATGTGGCAGGAATTTATCGAAAATGTTCCAGCTGCCGTGGCCATGTTTGATACCGAGATGCGTTATGTTCTAGTGAGTACGCGCTGGCTGGAGGACTATCAACTCGAAGGCCAACCCATCATCGGCAAAAGCCACTACGAAATTTTCCCTGAAATTGCGAAGATGCAGCACTGGCTGGACGTCCATCAGCGCGCGCTGCGTGGCGAAATCTTGAACCATGACCGCGATGCATTTGTACGTGCGGACGGTTCAGAACAATGGATAAGGTGGCAGGTACGGCCCTGGCATACTAACGCTGGCGAAGTCGGCGGAATCGTTATGTTCACCGAGGAAATTACCGAGGCGGTACTGCGAAAGAGGGACTACGACGCACTGCACCAGACGCAGCAAGCGCTGGGCGAAGAACGTTCTCGGCTAAAAAGCGTCATGAACTCCATGTCTGATCTAATGGTTTTTACCGATCACTCTGGACGAATTCGGCTTTGTAATGAATCCGCAGCAAATTTTGCCGGAAAGCCGATGGATGCAATGATCGGGCGCGAGTACTTTCATATCACAGCCCTGCAGGAATTATTTGGCCGGCCTGAACCGGTCGATTTTTCTGCCCTACCTGATCATACGCTCCGCACCTACGCGACGATTTCGGACGGAGGCGATCAAGAATCCACTTATGAAACTGTCACTACCCCAGTAATGGACACGCCCAGTAGATCGCCGGGCGTATTGCGAATATCTCGCAACATATCGCAGCAGGAACGCCTTAAGAAGCGCATCATCGAGCAAGAGAAACAGCTCGAGCTGGCCTTGGAGGCAAGTGAAATTGGCGTATTTACTTACTCGGAAGATGGCCGGCAACTCAACTGGGATGCACGCCATTATGAGTTACATCATCAGGATCCGAACGAGTTTACGCCCGATTTGGATAGCCTGCTGCAACTGATCTTGCCCGAGGACCGGGGGCGAGTTGCCGCCACATTGAAAGAGTCCCTTGAACATGACGATCAAGTAGAACTGGATTATCGAATTCGAAATCCAGATGGCAGCCTGCGCTACTTGGAATCGCGCGGTCGTAAGGAAAGCAAAGACGGTCGAATCTTAGGAACAACTCGCGATGTGACGATTTCGCGAAGAGCTGCGCTGCAAATTCAGCGTGCAAAAGAACGCATGGATGTGGCTATCAAGGCCGGTGGCTTCGGTATTATGGAATGGGCTCGCTATCATCTGGGCACCAAGTTCCGATGGGATATCAAAACGTTCGAACTACTGGGCATCAATCCCAATCGTCACCGTGCCAGCCTGAAAACTTTTATGAGCCTGGTGGCAAAGCAAGATCGACGCATTTTGAAGAACGAGTTGCGCTTGGCCCAGGAATTACGCCATTCCTATCGCTTCTCGCTGCGGATAAATCGCCCTGATGGTCAAGAACGGGTATTGGAGCTTCGCGGCCACTTTGAGAGCGACAACTCTGGGCGATTGGAGCGCCAGATAGGCACGATAGTCGACATAACGCAACGCAAAGTACTAGAGCACGCCTTGGAAAGCAGCCAGCAACGATTAGAGTTGGCACTGCGATCGGCGGGTCTGGGTACATGGATGTGGAGATTCAAGGAAAATCGCATTCATCTTGACGCGACCCAGGCGAGGATTCTGGGGTTGCCGACGCAGGCAACAGAACTGCCGCTCTACAGCGCATTCTCCGCGCTGGAGCGAGACAGTCGCAGTGAGCTCATTGGTGTGTTGGAGCGCAAGCGAATTGATCTCAGTGATGTGGCCACAGAGGCGCTGGTGCCACAACCTGATGGCAGCAATCGGATTGTGGAACTAAATGGCCGCATTGTCACAGACGAAGGCAGCTCGCCGACCATGATGATAGGGATTGGCAGAGATGTAACCGTTCAGCGAACGCAGCGTGCCGAACTGGAAAAAGCAAAGGATGCTGCGGAAAGTGCTGCCGTCGCAAAGTCTCGTTTCCTTGCGAACATGTCCCACGAAATTAGAACACCAATCAACGCCATTATGGGGTTTGCACAACTCCTGCATCGGTCCCCCGAACTACCAGAGGCTTTGCGTGATCAGGTGGACACCATTAAACGCAGTGGCGGACATCTGTTGCAGCTTGTTAATGACATCCTGGAAATTTCCAAGATCGAAGCAGGGATGGTCTCTCTCAATTTCACGGACTTTGAACTCAAGTCGATGTTGAACGACTTAGAGCGGATGTTTGCGCTGCGCGTGCGCGAAATTCCCGTGGAAATCCATTTGGATATTGAAGATGCAGATATTCTCATTAAAGCGGATGAAGGTAAGCTGCGACAAATTCTAATTAATTTGCTCAACAATGCAGTCAAATTTACTAACGAAGGGGAAATCACGCTGGCTGCGCGATTGAATCAGCAAGGTTCAGGTCCGCTAGAGCTGTTCCTGGCAGTAACTGATACTGGCATTGGTATCGATGACGAAGATCAGAAGAAGATTTTCGAAGAATTTCAACAGGCGAAATACACCAATATTGCCACTGAAGGTACCGGCCTTGGTCTCTCTATTTGCAGCCAGTTTGTAGAGCTTATGGGGGGCAGCATTGAAGTCGCCAGCAAGATTGGTCAGGGTTCCACTTTCTCATTACGTATACCGGTACAAGCGGCAACCAGTCTGGGCATTGAAAGCAGCAAGCATGGACACGTGATCAAACTGGCAGAAGACCAAGGCAGCCCTCGTGTATTGGTGATTGATGACAAAGCCGACAACCGCAAACTGCTGGTGGAACTTTTGTCGATTGTTGGCTTTGAAACACAGGAGGCGACCGGATTTCGTGAAGCATTGTTTGGCGTACGAGAATGGGAAGCAGACCTGGTGCTAATGGACATCCACATGCCAAAAGTAAACGGCTACCAGATTGTTTCCAGAATACGATCTCTGCAAGAGGAGACGCATGTGCCGGTCATTGCAATGAGCGCATCGGTTGCCGAGTCTACCAGGAAGAACGCTTTGGAAGCTGGTGCCGATTATTTTCTGAGGAAGCCATTTTCGGAGGATCAATTGTTTGAGGCACTAGAGGACATCGGCGGTTTCCGCTTTGAATACTCTCGCGCGGAAGAGCCTACGCAAGATCGTTCCGACGATGACGATATGGGAGAAGGCTCGCTGGTAATCCCTGAGCAGGTTAAACAGCCGATACTTGTTGCGGCGCAGGACGCTGACTTCGACACACTACTGGAATTAGCCGCCAAAGTGGAAGAAACTGATAAGGCATCGGGCAAAGCATTGGCCCGGCTGGTGAATCAGTTTGACTATAAATCCATCATCGAGATTACGGAGTCGCCATGAATGAAAGCAATCACGGGTCAGCAGAAGCCGAAGCCTCAGGCGATAACCAGGGAAAAGAGGTTCCAAACTTACTGGTAGTTGATGACACGGTGGCCAACCTCCAGCTTTTGACAGGCATGTTAAAAGGAGAAGGCTACAAAGTGCGGCCAGCGGCAGATGGCGAGTCAGCGTTGCGCGCAGCCTCCAGCAATCCTCCGGACTTGATTTTGCTGGATATCAATATGCCGCTAATGGATGGCTATGAAGTGTGCCAGCACCTCAAGCAAGATCCAGAGCTTGCCGATATTCCAGTGATTTTTATCAGTGCACTGTCTGAAACAGTAGATAAGGTGAAAGGATTTCAACTCGGAGCGGTAGACTACATCACCAAGCCATTCCAATTCGAAGAAGTGCGGTCCAGAGTCGAGACGCATCTAAAAATCTGCAAACTTCAAAGCGAACTCAGCGCAAAGAACAAACTGCTCAAAGACAAGAATCACAAGCTGCAAGAGCTGACGTCGCTGTCAAACAACCTGACAAGACTTATCATTCACGATTTACGTGCGCCCTTGGCTGGCATCATGGGTTATCTCGAGCTGCTACAAATCAATACTGTGGGAGAGCTGCCAGACGAATATCGCGAAGATATCGACAAGGCACTTGCCGCTTCGACGCAACTCCATGAACTGGTCAATTCACTGCTGGACATCACTAAGCTCGAAGAAGCCAAAATGCCGGTTGAACTGCGCAACAACGACATGGCAGAAATTGCCCAGGAATCACTAAATAGCCTGGAGAGCCTGGCCGAGTTTAGAGAATTAAACATTGCCCAGGATTTTCAGACCCAAACAGCATACTGTGATCGTACATTGACCCGCCGAGTCATCACCAATTTATTGCATAACGCCTTAAAACACACCAAATTGGACGGCAAAATCCAAATACAGATTCGCGATGAACACGACGGCACTGTGCGCGTTAGTGTCAGGGATAACGGTCCGGGTATTCCCAATGAGCATCGAGACTTGGTATTCGAGAAATTCGGTATCACGCAGTTGCGCAATCAGCGTCATTCCGATTCGAATGGATTGGGCTTAGCGTATTGCAAACTTGCCGTAGAAGCCCAGGACGGAAAAATCGGAGTGGACTCGCCTGCGACCCAAGGCTCGGTGTTCTGGTTTACATTGCCCAAAGAACCGGCAGCCGACGCTCATTCGAACTCGAACGAATCAGAATAAACCAAGGAATTTGCAGTGGAGCCCAGAACATTACTCGCGGTAGATGACGACCCAAAAGTATTGGACATATTGGACAAATATTTTAGCGGTAGAGGTTTCCAGATTACCACCTGCAACAATCCAGAGAATGCTCTTGACCTGGTTGCGTCAAAGGACCCAGACCTGATTCTGCTGGATGTCAATATGCCAGGCAAAGACGGGTTCACACTGTGCCGAGAAATTCGGCAAACCTCTCAGGTACCGATCATCATGCTCACCGCCGAAGAGCAAGAGACAGACCGGGTACTGGGGCTTGAATTAGGCGCCGACGATTACGTTCTAAAGCCATTTAGCAGCCGTGAACTGGAAGCAAGAATAAAAGCAGCATTACGGCGCATTGGAGGCACTGAAGCACCGAAGGGACAGTATTCCAAGAGCGACAATTTCTATTTTGGAAACTGGGTTCTGGATACGGGCCGCAGAGAGCTGCGCGCAAAAGACGGCGATGCAATAACTGTTACCGGCGGTGAATACCGTTTGCTATTGGCATTTGTAGAGCACCCCAATCGTGTTCTTTCCAGAGACCAGATCATGAATCTGACCAAAGGTCACGACTCCAATCCATTTGATCGAAGCGTTGATGTACAGGTGGGTAGACTCCGCAAAAAACTCGGCGACGATGGCCCAGATTATCAAATCATTAAGACGTTTCGCGGTGAAGGCTACGTGCTAGTAACCCCGGTAGAAGTTCGCCAGGACTAGCAAATTTCTGCACCGGAACAGCTGGAAGGCAATTTCTTGCAACTGAGTGCAAATGATCTATCGATTGCCGAGTGGCCCCGAAAGCATCAGGGCCACGTGCATAAATCAAGGTCAATCCATCAGCAACGGCATTGATTGGGCTAGCGTATTACTCTAGCGACGCGGTACTTCCTGTTTCCGCGCTGTTCTAACTCTTCTCGCGACATATCCAAATCGCCGTCTAACCAATAGCGCTTGAGCGATACTTTGTCGCGCCGAATTACAACTCGTAAGTTATCACCCACATAAATCATGTCATTGACCCGCAATCCTTCTACCGACACCGTGGACTCAATGGGTCGACCGTCGTTGTAACGCGCCTCCATTTCGGAGCGCTCATCCGGGAATGATTCTTCTACAACCGACTCGTCAGACGAGCCTGATTCTTCATCGCTGTCTTCCTCAACAACGCTTAGCCTGCCTTGCACCTCGTACTTTCCTGCGCGGACCTTACTGATCTTTTCATCTTCAAGATCAATGTCGCCTTCCAGCCAGTACGCGTTACGACCAACTCTCGAGCCGCGCACAACTGCGATTGCGGGACCGGTTTTAAAAAGCTGGTCTCCTCGACGCAGTTGTGCGATGGAAAGCCCCTTATTGATGGGACGACCGTTGTTAATACGTTCTTCCAGGCTCGCCCGGGCAGTTTCCATATCGCCAGCAGACTCGCCATCGTTCTCAGTTGCGGAGATATCCGTGTCCTGAGCTAGCTCCTCCTCATCGGCTACCGCGGGTTCCGGCAACGTGGTTGGCGCTGGATCAGGGGTCATGGATTCTGATACCGCTGGCTCCTCTACTACCGTCTCAGCAGGCGCTGCTACTTCGGGCAACTCATCTTCAGCATTGGCAACGTCTTCAGTCGGCAACTGGGCCGTTTCATTTGTAGATGCAGGCTCTGCTGCTGGCTCCTCCTGCGTCTGCTGCGTTGCAGCAGCCGGGCTTTCCAATTCCGGAGTAATCACCGGCTTAATATCCAGCTGCGCTGGCTTTTCAATGCTGTTTTGCGCAGCAACCGGCCTTTCTCCCACCTGGCTCTGCGGGCGTGAATCCGCCTCTGGTTCGATCGTCACCTCAGGCTTTGGCGGCGCTGGACGCTTGGCTTGTGCCACTGGCTCCGGAGTCGGTTTGGATTCTGTGTCAGTAGTCGCTACGGTGCTCGGCTTGCTGTACAGGCGGACAATAACGCTCTCCACCATGGTTTGTCGGAATTGAAACTGCAATGATTCTCCGCCGGCACCACTGGCGATCTGCTCTTTAATCATGTCGTGCCAATACTGAGGTGCAGTAATCAAAATGTTCAAATCTTCGGCCGCCGCACGCTTACCAAAAGCTTCTAATTCTGCATCCGCCTCGCCGCTTAGCAATTGATCAGCGCGAATGTCCGCTTGATCAATGGGTACCTGCGCTGACACTCCTGCAACGAACGATAACACCACGATCAACCATAAAATTCTTATTCTATTCAATGCCCTCTCCTTAAGGCTTTTCCACCAACGCCCGCTATTATACGAAGCTATTCGTACGATGGCGAACGCGCAAAACTGCGCAATGCTATCAAATTTAGGGGAAAGCGGTGTGTTAAATCCTGTGCCAACCGCCATATGAATCGACCGGCGGTCAGGATTGTTGCAGATACGGTGGCCCGAGCGTGTGCAACGCTCGGGCCGGATTAATGATTCCTAGCGGTGAATACCGCCTTTGGTAAGTGCAAGCGGATCGAGCAACCGATCCAGTTCATCGTCACTGAGGTCTGTGTTATCGCGAGCCACATCCTTAATTGGTCGTTGCTCTGCATACGCCTGCTTCGCGGTCGCAGCACCCTTTTCGTAGCCAATTACGGGATTGAGTGCGGTGACTAGGATTGGGTTGCGTTTTAGCGCCTGCTGCACGTTCTCCCGATTCACCGTAAATCCGGCAATAGCGTCGTCTGCCAGTGCTCTTGAAGCATTGGACAGGACCTCCAGACTTTGCAGCAAATTGTAGGCTATCACCGGCAACATCACGTTCAATTGGAAGTTGCCTGATTGTCCGCCCACCGTGATCGTAGCATCGTTGCCAATGACCTGTGCGCACACCATGCACACCGCTTCGGGGATTACCGGGTTTACTTTGCCCGGCATGATGCTGCTGCCAGGTTGCAGGCTTGGTAACGCGATTTCTCCAATTCCTGCCAACGGCCCACTATTCATCCAACGCAAATCGTTGGCAATTTTCATCATGGAACACGCAATAGTTTTGAGTTGGCCAGACAACTCCACCGCTGCATCCTGCGAGCTAATGGATTCAAACAAATTGTCATTGGAAGAAAACTCAAAGTCCGTGCGGACCGACAGCGCTTTGGCCATCGCTTTGGCAAACTCTGGATGGGCGTTTATACCAGTGCCCACCGCGGTACCACCCTGCGGCAACTTGCGCATCCGCTCCAACGCCGCGTCAATGCGAGCCATACCACTGCGCACCTGCTGCGCCCAGCATGCCAGTTCTTGACCGAACGTTACCGGCATCGCATCCATCAAGTGCGTTCTTCCGGTTTTTGGCTCGTTTGCTAACTCTTTGGCACGCTTTTCACAGGTTGCAGCGAGGTGCTCTAAAGCCGGCATAAGTTGCTCGCTGGCCACCAAACAAGCGCTCACATGCACTGCAGTAGGTATTACATCGTTACTGCTTTGTCCCATATTAACGTGATCGTTGGGATGCACGCCTTCAGTCTGGCGACTGGCGAGCGCAGCGATTACTTCATTGCTATTCATATTCGAACTGGTGCCAGACCCAGTCTGGAAGACGTCCACCGGAAAATGTGCATCGTAGTCACCTTGCTCAACCTGCTCTGCAGCAGCTGAAATTGCGTCTGCTTTGCTTTGATCGAGCTCACCCAGGTCTGCATTTACGCGTGCTGCACAGCCCTTGATCAAGCCCAACGCCCGAATAAATTCTCGCGGCATGGTCAATCCGCTAATTGGGAAATTATTTACGGCGCGCTGCGTTTGGGCAGCGTATAGCGCATCTGCAGGGACTTCTAACTCTCCCATGCTGTCTCTTTCGATCCGGGTTTCAGGCATGCTCATGCTCCAGCTAAAGCGTTTGATAAGGCTCCGCATTATAGCGAGCTTGCCGCACATTTGGCACACAAACAATCGCTCCCCCGCGGTGTCTTTGCGAACCGCCATGAGCTAAAATCCCACACTTTTGCCGCCGGATTCCAAGATGCAACTTTCCTCCTTGACCGCCGTGTCGTCAGTCGACGGCCGATATGCAGACAAAACCGCAGAATTACGCCCCCACCTTTCCGAGTTTGCGCTAATTCGCGAACGTGCACGGGTTGAGATTCACTGGTTCCTTGCCCTGGGTGATACAGCAGGTATTGAAGAAGTCCCAACAGCGTCAGATGCAGATAGAGCGTGGATGCTCAAACTGCTTGAAGACTTTGACGCAGAAGACGCCGCGGCCATCAAGGCCATCGAACGAGAAACCAATCACGATGTGAAGGCGGTGGAGTATTGGCTGAAGCAACAGTTTGGTACACGCTCGGATCTAGCCAAACACCTTGAG
>CAZVYE010000110.1:0-2644 GCA_964630895.1 uncultured Gammaproteobacteria bacterium
CTTTCTCACTCTAACGTCTTCTATTTGGGCCCTTTCGCTAGTGAGGATAGCGATTGAGTGGTGTGGAATCATGCCTTCCATATAGTCTGAGTCACTGACCGTAATCTGGCTGCGCACCAGCCAGAGACCTGCCGCGAAAAGCACCAGGGCGGTCACCACGACGCCAATGTTCTTGGTGGCATCCTGATACATATTGAGCATGAACAACAACATCACGATGATCATGCCAGCGCCCATAATCATGGTCATGAAAAGCCGTGTTTCGCTAAACCAGGCATGCTCAACGATCTGATATGAATGCAGATACATTAAGCAAAACATGACCACCATCGATGTGGCTATCATGGCGAAAAATTTAGTGTACTTGGCAGTTTGTTCTTGCAATGTTCTTTCCTTTAGCTTTGGTTGCATAGCACCCAGCGAGTTTCAAGGCTGATAGTTGCGACAATCTATTTGCTCAGGTCAGACGACGTCTCGACTTTGCGCTGGGCAAGATTCCGAATTTAAGGCGGCACCTACTTGATCAACATCCAAACGCCCATGGCTATCATGACCAGGTTTTCGGTGAGAGATACAAACCCCAGCGGCACATTGGAATTACCGCCGACGCAGGCACATTTGATCTCGCGCTTATCGATATAGACTGCTTTGAATACGGAAAAAGCACCTATGGACCCGATGACTAACGCAATAGGTGCGCCTACTTTTGCAAAGATGCCCCCAGCTATCATTAGCACGGCTGCGGCACCTTCGGCCCACGGATAGATATAGCCGTAGGGAACCCATTTTTTCGCGAGCAGATCGTAGTTGAGAAACATGGTGGAGAAGCTCTCTATATCCTGAAGCTTTTGGATGGCTAACACCGCCATAGAGAAAGCCGCAAACCACTCAATGCTGCGGATGGTCAGCACAGTTCCCAAGGTGGCAAAATTGGCGGCTAACGCCATGGCCGCGCAAATCAAAAAAATCATTACCACCGGGACATAGGTCGTTTCGTCCTCGCTTTTCGAGTCGTGCCCAAACCGCTGACGCAGTGCGTCATAACCGCCAATGCGCGCGCCTTCGATAAACGTCTGTGGAGTGGTTTTTACGTCGTGCTTTTCCTTAAACGCGTCGGTTTCCTCTCGGGTTTCCAGGTGATGGTCGTCAACTACAAAGCCGTGACGTTCTAGCAGCCACTTTGACTTAATGCCGTAAGGACAAACATGTTTATCCATCACCATGCGATACAGCTCGGCCTGCTTGCCTGCCAGCGCATTGGGGTTGATTGCTTTTTCGGTCATGGTTTTGCGGTTTATTCGGAGAATCTAGAGTCTGCCAACTCTGCCGTAGTGATACCGTCATAGAGGGCGAGTGCACGCAAGACACTAATAAAACAACACTTGTTTGCCGACCGATGAAATACTAGAGTGCCGCGTTCTTTATCGACCGGCTGCCAATCTTTCATGATGATTCTTTCACTTTGGTTTCGTTTTCTTGTTGCCGCCTCGGTAGCTGCGACGCTTCCAGGCCTGACTGTTGCTCAATCGGCAGGGACCGGACCCGACACTAACCCAGTTGCCTTTCGCGACGTTATATTGATTGACGGCACGGGCTCGCCTGCCCGCACTGGCGTAACCGTTGTTGTAGAGAGCGACCGTATCGTGGCGGTGGGAGATGACAACCTTAAGGTACCTGCAAATGCGCAGGTTATAGACGGCGCTGGAAAGACACTTATCCCTGGGCTGGTGGCAACACACAATCATCTACATCACCCCAGAACCGGTTTTCTAGGCGGCACGGCTGCTACCTTAAATCTGGCCGCCGGCGTAACCACCATGTCTACCGCAGGCAGTGCTGACGCAACTGCCGAAATACTGTTGGCCAATGCAATTGAGCAGGGCCAAGTAAAGGGCCCGCAGATCATGCCATCAGGCCCCTATTTCTCTGGTCCCGGTGGCTCCCCGGTTATGGTGCAACCAAAGAACGTCGGCGAAGCAGCAGATGCCATTGAACAGTGGGCAAGTCGAGGCAGCAAATGGATTAAGCTGTATCGGCATATTCCTCACGAAATTGCGCTAGCCATCACCCAAACTGCCCACGCAGAGAACATGCAAGTCGCCGCACATTTGTGCTCGTTGACGTTTGAACAAGCGAGCGATATTGGCATCGATGCTATTGAGCATGGCTTTACTTCAATGACTGATTTCTATCCTGGAAAGCAAGGGGACCAGTGTCCTCAGGGAAATTTTGAGGTGCTTTCAGCTTTGGATATCGATTCTGAACCGGTGGAGGAGCTGGTTGATAAATTGGTAGATAGCGGTACCGCGTTGTCCATTACGCCGGCGATATTTGAGTCCAGCATTGCGGACCGTACTTTTATCGATCCACGCGCAGAACAAGTGCTGACAAGCGATCTCGCCGCACAATTTTCTTCCAGCCTGAAGGCCATGCGTGCCCGGGAGGACAGTGCCTACCGGCTGGCCCTGCTGCGCAAGGCCATGGATTTTCATCGCAGGTTCTTTCTGGCTGGCGGACTGCTGACGGCCGGCACCGATCCAGGCAGACATGTGCTGCCTGGCTTTGGAGACCAACGCAACGTGCAGATCCTGATGGAATTTGGTTTTTCCCCGGAGGATGCGATCCAGGTGGCCAGTGCAAACGG
>CAZVYE010000110.1:2744-11290 GCA_964630895.1 uncultured Gammaproteobacteria bacterium
CGAAAGTTCTCGTTAAAAAACTCAATTTCTTCGCGACTTACGTCACTGGCTTGCGTTGCATCGCTGTAGCCGTGCTCCACCATGAAGCTGCGCAAGGTACTGCCATTGCGAACATTGGTATTGAACGCGGTGGCTTCTTCCATCGCCATTTCATATTCGTCGCGTGTCCAAACCTCTTCGCTATCCGCAAGGCCGGCAATTTCAGCAACAAATAAGTCTTCCAATGCATTGAAGACCATGTACTTGCCACCCAGAATCGCACAGAACGCTAGCGCGCCACAGCCAACACCAGTGATTAGCCCTCGCCCTCCAAGAGCAGCGGCAGAAAATCCAACTGCACCACCGATCCCCCAGGCAATAATGCCAACTTCTGCGTCAAACTGGGCGGCTATAAAGTACCAAACCAACGCCCCAACCAATGCGGCACCTGCAGCAGCAGCTAGTGGTATCAACTGAAACGCGGCGACGTCCATGTTGGAGTCATCATCATCGTCATTGATTTCGTTGACAGTTTCTGAAAGCTGGCTGGTTACGCCTGCGGCTCCCGAACCAACAGCTGCGTGTTGCCCAGAATCAACACCATTGTCACTGCTTTGGGCTGCTTCCAGTTTGTGAAAAAAGACGCCGCAGCTTACGCACTGCTCGCCCTTCTCTTGCTCGGTATCGCACTTAGGGCAGGCGAACTTACCATTCTGGGATGCCTCTGAGGCAGGTGCCTGAGGCGGCGGCGGTGGACTGGCTTCAGAATCTTCACTCTCTGGCGCCGGATCGTCCATTGGCTCCAAAGCAAGTTCAAGCCCAGAAGATTCCTTCGGAGGCTCTACCCGAACGATATCCACGCCCAGACCAATGGACTGCAGCTTTGATTGATAGGTTTCTGCCTGCGCCTGGGTTAGGCCTTTTTTTAGCACGCGTTTGCTGGATACTATTTTTTGCGCTTTCTCTACCGGCAATTTCAATACTTTCGCCAGCGCGCTGCTTACTTGATCCACCGTATAACCTGCAACAGGCGCACCGCTGCTGGTTACATTAAACGTAACAAAATCTGTCATTGCTAAAACCCCGAGGCAACCCCGCCAAGAAAGCGGCAAATCTTAGGGAAAGCATTGATCGGAATCAAGGTTGATGTGCTTAAACAAGCTATATAAATTCTTGCGCGACCAGATCACAAGATTGGCAAATGCTGCAATTCCCACTTGTTGGCCCCACCAATTGGCACCAGTAAGTGACGATCCCTCCAGGGCCTGAATTTACGCAAACCCGGATTAATTCAAGCTTGAATTGACCAGGCTTTGAGGGCAGTATTCGCACCCCCTGGGGAGGGTCTCACAAGGAATAGTAATGATTAAGAATATTGTACTCACCCTATTTGCACTGCTACTAGCGGGATGTGTGGCCAGCACTACGATTAGGTCTGTAGAACCCGATGTGAAGCTTTCAATCAATGACAAGCCTGCAGTTGCATTGGACCGGCCATTCGAAAATTCATACGCCACTACAACGTTTGGAAACTACCGGTTTGCTGCGGTTGCCGAAGGCTTCGAGCCTTTCTATGGCATTCTGCCACTCCAGTTCAAAGGTGCAAACTTAGCGTTGGATATCTTGTTCTTCGCTCCAGCGACGTTTTTTAATCTGCGCGGCGTATACCCGTACTACGAGTTCGATGTAAAAGAAGGTGTGGTTCGCTACCGACGCAACACCGAAGAAGGCTGGACCACATACAAGCCCAGCCCAGCCGAAGCGCAAAATGCGATTGACTACTTTAACCAGCGGTAGACTTAGATGGCGCAGTCGAATCGGCTGCGCTTATCTCTCAAAGGAGCAACCATGCGCACACCTGCCAAACATACAATAAGATTTAGTGCGCTCGTGTCGCTGGTTGGATTATGCGTTCTTTCAGGATGCGTAACCAAAGATGACCCTATTTATATCGAACCCTCGGACTTGGAGGGGAAACAGTGTGTGCAAGAGTGCGTCAGGGATCGGCTGGACTGTCGCATTGAGCACGACCAAAAAATTCCAGCTGCGCCAAGCGCTATGAACGCCTATACCGAAGGTATGTGCAGTGTCTAAATCGGCGTTCGCCAACCACCAGATGCCGATCACCCCGACCTTGTGTACCAGAGCACGACGAAATGTGTACGACACCCTATAAGAGTTGCTTTATTGGCTGTGGCGGGCGCATTCGAAACCTACCGGCCGTAGAATAGATTCAATACTCAACCTGCATTTTGATGCGGTAAGTCGTACACTTCTCTACCATTCGGCCAGGACGAGATATCAGCACGATGCCACAGCAAAAACTTAGATTCCTGATGGCGTATGCGATTGTCGCTGTGATGAGCGCCTGCGCTACCAAACCTCAAACGATCATCATTGAACCGGAAGATCCAGAGGGACAGGCCTGCGCCCAGCAATGCACCCGTCAGCGTCTGGAATGCCGCATGCACGTTGATCGCGTGCGCAGAGAGTGCGAGCGCTACGATAATTATGTCAATACGCGCTATCGCGAGTGCCTGCAAATGAGGCGGCGGGCTGGTTCCTGCCTGCACCTTAAACCACAGCCATGTATCTCTCCTGCCGTCACCCAGTGCCTAGAAAATCATGACAATTGCGTTATCGGCTGTGGTGGTCGCGTCAGGATTATCGAGTAAGCTCGAAGACTAATTAAATTTGTAGTTTGGCATTTCTGCCTGCCAACCCAAGGCATCAATGACCATGGCAAAATCAACTGTGGGTGGAGCATGGATCGCGATTGGTTGACCAGTTTGCGGATGATCCAGCGCAATACTGGCAGCGTGCAGCAACAGCCTGTTGCTCTGAAAGTGATCGCGAAACAAGCGATTGTGCGGCCCTTTTCCATAGGTAGTATCGCCAACGATGGGATGGGCGAGGTGTTTCAAGTGTCGCCGAACTTGATGGCGTCTACCTGAGTCGGTTTCCACACTCACCATGCCATAGCGGGAGGTCGGGAATTTTCCTGTACTTATGGGTAGTTCGACTTGTGCCAGTGGAGAAACGACGCTCTTGGCTGGGTGCGCGTTGTCGTTCTCATCTCTAATTGCATGATCGCAACAGACTGGCCCGTCCAACCAGCCTCGAACTACTGCAACATATTTTTTCGCCATGTGGTTACGCATAAACTGCTGGCCCAATTCCAACACCATGGATTTGGTTTTTGCGAACAGCAATACACCTGACGTGGCACGATCCAGTCGATGCACTGTAAATACTTTGGTCCTGATCTGTTTACGAACCGCCTGCAGCATGAACACAGTATCCTGCTTGGCGATGGGTGACCGATGCGTAAGAATCCCACTGGGCTTATTGACTGCCACTAGCCATTGGTCTTCGAACAATATCTCCAGTTCCTGGTTCAAATATGGCGCGCGCGCTTCCGTCATGGCGGCATAGTATCGCAGCACAGTGGAGATTGCCGCTGCCAGTTAAGGCCCTGCCTGAGTGCAGTTATTGCCTAAACCTTGGCAAATCGCTAGGCTTCACCTATAGGGGAGACCCAACAGCGCCTTGGCCGGATATTGGCCGACGTCTTGGCCTGGGACTTAGCAAGGAAGCCCGATAGCATTCAGGGAGCACCGTGAGCGTTACAGACAAGCCAGTCATTTTAGATACGATGCTGGATCGAGAGACTCCAGAAGGAATTGAACTGGACCTTCGACTCGCGGGTCCGGTAGTGCGCGCTTGGGCTTGGGCACTGGACTTTCTTGTGCACTGGGTCCTGTACATCGGCATGGGTATGTTCGCCGGATTTTTGGGTGAAACCGGCATTGGGCTCATGCTGATCGGGGCGTTTCTTATCGAGTGGTTTTATCCTGTTTTCTTTGAAATGTTCTTTGCTGGCCAAACGCCGGGCAAAATGGCGTTTGGAATTCAGGTCGTGCGCGACGACGGTACGCCGCTGGATTGGCACGCATCGTTAACTCGCAATATTCTCCGCGTAGTAGATTTCTTACCACTTTTTTATTTCGCCGGAACCTTGAGCATGATGCTCAATCGCAGGTTTCAGCGGCTTGGAGATCTAGCCGCCGGGACCATTGTTATTTATAAAGAAAAGCGTGAAAAGGCTGCTACAGACATCCCGCAAAGTGACCCACAGGCACCACCGATGGCTCTGTCTGGGACCGAGCAGCGAGTGCTGCTGGACTATTCCAGAGCCGTCTCCAGATTGTCACCTGCACGCTCGATGGAATTAGCCCAGTTGGCCCCAGCCTTGGCTCCCAAAGCCAGCAAATCTAAATCAGTTGATCCGGCTATCAGCGTAAATCCCAAACTGCTGCAAGGCTACGCCAATTGGATTGTTGGAGTAGCACCTCGGGCATCTGCTGGGAAAGCCCCACGCAGAAAGGTCAAGCAATCGCCTGGGAGCAGCACTTTAAATCCGACGTCTTCACCTTCAGCCACAGCGCAATCAACCGCGCCACAGTTCCAGCCGACGGCGAAGCACGAAGACATCACGACGGAAGAATCACCAGAACGTTCCCACACAAAAAGCGCCAATAAACAGAACGCACCAGGTTCGGAAATTGCCAACAGGCCATCCAATTCAGATGACTCGGATTCTTCGAAATCATGAAACAAAGAGCATTTGAGAATAAGCATCGAGCCTTCTGGCAAACGCTGGAGGAGGCGCTATCTGCTAAGACATCGCCCAACTTTGATTTCCCTACCGCCTATCGCCAGCTTTGTCATCACCTGGCCCTGGCCAAACAGCGCAACTATTCGCCGGTGCTGGTAGCACAGCTTTCCAGCCTCGCCAAACAAGGCCACCAACAGTTGTACCGGCGCCGCGGCGGCGGCTGGGCCAAGATGAGCGACTATTTCTTATACGGGTTCCCCCGTGCACTACGACGTGAACGGCGGTTCTTCCTGGTGTCCTGTCTACTATTTTTTGGAACGCTTATCGGCATGACCGCCTGGGTGCTGGCCCAGCCGGAGATTGTTTACACAATATTGGATGGCGGTGAGATTTCTCAGATTGAGGCCATGTACGATCCCAGCAATGATGTCCTGGGCCGAGAGCGAGGCGACGACTCGGACGTGCTGATGTTCGGGTTTTACATCCGCAACAATGCATCTATTGGGTTGCAAACATTTGGAGGCGGCCTGCTCGCCGGGTTGGGAACGATCTTCTATCTTGTGTTTAACGGCATTTTCCTGGGTGCCGTGTCAGGGCACCTGATAGGCATTGGCTTCGGCACACAGACGTTTCTACCGTTTGTTGCAGGCCACAGTGCAATGGAGCTAACGGCCATCGCAGTATCTGGGGCGGCTGGCCTCATTCTTGCCCATAGTCTTTGGTTTCCCAATCGCTTGCGTCGCCTGGATGCGCTCAAAGCAGCCGCCAAGCGGTCCATGGACCTGGTTGGTGGCTTGGTAACCATGTTTGTGCTGGCAGCAGCTATTGAAGCTTTTTTTTCCGCTTCCACCTCTATTCCAGTGTGGTTCAAATATGCGTTTGGAATTGGCCAATGGCTATTGGTAATCGCGTACTTTGTGTTCGCTGGGCGTCAGCATGAATCTTGAGTCCACCACAATAAATTTACGCGCCCGTAATGGCTGGGAGGCGCTGGACCTGGGCCTGGCCATGTACCAGCAATACGCGCTGCAAATATGGCGCGCTCAGTTGCTGGCAATGGCACCAATTATCGCTATTTCATTTCTGGCATTTGGCAATAATGCAGTCTGGTTCCAACTGGCTATCTGGTGGTTTAAGCCTTGGTACGATCGCATGATGCTTGCTGTGCTTGGCGACGCAGTGTTTGGTAAACCACCAACAACCCGCGCGCTTATCGCGCGAATTCCCCAGATTTTGGGCACCGGCCTGCTCCAGTGTCTGACCATTTACCGACTTGACCCATCGCGCAGCTTCAATTTGCCGGTTTGGCAACTGGAACGTCTCAAAGGCAAGGCTCGGTGGAACCGGGCCGCCATTCTCGGTAAACGCAGTCGCAATATGTCCATTGGCCTCACCATGGCGCTGGTGCATATCGAGATTTTGACCATCATGTTTGGCTTGATGTTACTGGTTGTGATGTTCATGCCTGATGTATTCGATTTTTCCCTGATTGACTATTTGGACAGCGAGCTGCCAGAGGACCATATATACGCCTGGATTTGGGCGCTTGGTTACACCATCTCCATATTCGTCATTGAGCCGTTATACGTAGCCTCGGGTTTTGCCCTGTATCTAAATCGCCGAATTAATTTGGAGGGATGGGATATCGAGCTCGGACTGCGAAGACTGCAGCAACGGTTGGAAGCGGAGAACTCTGAAACGCGGTCAAAGATGAAACGGTCCAAGTTGGGCGTCGCAGGCGCTATAGGGTTTGCAACGTTATTATTCTTGGGCGCTGATTCGAGCAAAACTGCATTGGCCGACAGCGAGCAGAGCGCTGCAGTTAATTCTGGAACCGAGCTCAAGCAAGCTCCCTACACAGCGACCGAAGCAAAGGAAATTCTGGAAAAGATCTACGACCGGGATGAGTTTGGAAAGCCCTACACGGAATCCAAACTGCGCTTCAAGGAACGTACTCGAGATCGAGACGAAGAAGAAGAACCAGAAACTGGCTCGGACTGGTCTGAATCCGATGCACAACAAATCGCCACAGTAATTAAGTTTAGCGTCATCACCCTGATTATTGTCGGATTGGCACTGGTGGTTTATTACGCGCGCCGCTGGGAAGGGCTGTGGGAACGGGATCGAAAAGAAGATGCGGCAGAGATGCCTACCAGCATTGCTGGCGTGCGCCTGGACTCCGACGAACTTACCGGAGACATCGTGCAGGCTGCCCGGGAAGCACTGCAGGCGGGTGACTTGATTGGGGCATTGAGCCTGCTATACCGCGGCTCCTTATTGCGTCTAATCAAGCGTCGCCACGTCGCATTTAACAGCGGCGCCACTGAATACGACTGCCTGCGCCTGGTGAAAAGACACTTTTCGGCAACGACTTTTGAATACTTTAGCGCGCTAACCAGAGAATGGTTGCGATTGGTTTATGCAAAGCGTAATCCCAGGGCAGAGAAAGTATCAGAACTCATTGACGGTTTCCGACTCACCATGGAGCCCGAGTCGTGAGAGTAGTCATAACTATCATTGTAGCGTTGCTGCTGTTAGTGGTTGGCTGGTGGCTGGCAACTAGTCTGGAAACCGTGGAAGTGGAGCGACCACCCAAGATGACTGGTGAGGCTCGCAGCAACCCTTACCACGCACTTGAGCTGTTTTTCTCGGAGCTTGGGGTTACCAGCCAATCTATCGAAAGCGCGGAAACCCTGTTCCCTCTGCCTGACAAGGACGTGGCTATTCTGGTTGCCACGCAGCGCCATGGATTGTTGCACAAACGGGCAAACGAGTTGTTGGAATGGGTCGAGTCCGGAGGCCACATTATTGTCGAAGCCCGTGCACCCTGGACATTCAGTCTGTTCGGCGACGACGACGAGATGCCAACCGAAGACCGTCTGCTCAAACCGCTGGATATTCATGCTAGTTGGCGTGGAAGCTATAACGACAGCGATTCTGACGAAACTGAAGAAGAGGATGAACCTCGCCATACGGAATTAGAACCCATGGACTTTGATATCGACTGGAGTTCCGGCGACTGGCAGTTGGTCCTTGGCGACGTAGATCCTGAGATTATGGTTGTGGATGACGACCAGGTGGTTTTTGCCATGTTTTCGCAAGGCACCGGCTACATTTCCGTAGCAGCATCACTTACTCCATTTAACAACAACTACTTGGACGAATCCCAAAATGCTGCAGGCTTCGGATGGCTGCTCAACCAGGCGAACTGGCCCAACTCGGTGTGGGTAGTGCTTTCAGATGACATGCCACCGCTATCGCTCTGGGCATGGCAGCGATATCCGACGTTTATTGTGAGTGCATTCGCGCTTTTGATACTTGCGCTGTGGGCCTATTGGCCTCGGTTTGGGCCACTTACCCAGCCCCAACCCGATGAGCAACGCAGCCTGCTGGCGCACTTGCGCGCTGCGGGGCGCTTCTATAAAGCGCGAGGCCAACGTCTGGAGCATGCCCGCGACCTGCGCAACAATCTGCTTCGAACCATTAAGCAGAAATGGCCCGGAACCAACGAGCTTGAACAAGACGAACATATCGCGGACGCCTCTAATCTCGATCTAGAGTCAGTCCGCGTGGCGCTGAGGCGGCCACTACAAGACGGTCCACAGCTGATCCACGCCATCCAATTTATGCAAATAATCAGGAAGATGTTTTGATGGAAACTGAAAATCCAGGCAATGCGTTACCCAACATGCTGCAGCAGCTAAAGCGTGCAGTAATCGGGCAGGACGAAGTGCTTGAGCAAATGCTCACAGGACTCATCGCCGGTGGCCACGTGCTGCTGGAAGGGCTGCCAGGATTGGGCAAGACGCTCATGGTCAGATCACTTGCGCAAACATTTACCGGTGACTATTCAAGGATTCAGTTCACCCCTGACCTGATGCCAGCCGACATCACTGGTCACTCGGTGTTTAATCCGCAGACGGGCGAATTTAGTACCAGACGTGGTCCG
>CAZVYE010000111.1:0-11040 GCA_964630895.1 uncultured Gammaproteobacteria bacterium
TGCAGTCATAGCTGTTGGATACGGCGAGGTGCAATCCCGTTACACCATCAGCTGCGAAGTCCAGCTCATAGCCCTGGCGCTCCATAAACTCAGCGACCATTTGAGCGGTGTTATGGTTATCCTCAATATAAAGGACTAGGCCTTTTTCTTCTTCGAAACTACCCATTCAACGTCTCATACAAATTATTTTCGATATGTGATTCGCCAATTAGGACAATTGGAACTCGTCACACCCATATCACACCGATTTTCGCTTCACAAAAGTGAATGCGTCGTGAAGCGCCAGAAAATTGTCTCATATTAATAAGAAGTTATGCCTCGGCAAGCTGGCAGCTCACCAATGACGTTAGTTCAGAAAGTACGTTGTCTAACAGTATCGGTTGAGCTTCAGCTGCTGGATGTACTTGGTCCGCCTGAAACAATTCCCTGTTTGACGCCATGCCATCGAGCAAGAATGGCACCAAAGGTAACCCATTTGCCTGTGACAGTCGACCAAAGGTCGCGTGAAATGCCTGTGCATAGCGGGCCCCATAGTTGGTCGGAATGTGCATGCCAACCAGTAACACTTGCGCACCTGCGGCTTCCGACAAGTCAATCATCGACTGTAAGTTGGCCTCCATTTGTTGCAGTGCCAAGCCGCGCAAACCATCGTTAGCGCCAAGCTCAAGGATGACTACTGACGGATGGTATTTCTCAAGCAAAGTAGGTAGCCTCGACAGTCCGCCAGCGGTCGTTTCACCGCTTATTGACCCGTTGACTACCTGGTATTCGCAGTTGTTTGAGCACAATTCACGTTCCAACAGCGCAACCCACCCGGCATTAATGGGCATATTGTGGGCGGCGCTCAGACTATCCCCCATAACCAGGATTGTATTCGCCGAACCTTGATGCACCACGAACATTAGCAAAAGACAAACTAGCAAACGCATGGACGAAAACCTCAAAATTGCAGTAAGCGCCGAGCATATCGACAAAACGGTCGCCGCGCCAAGCGGCTCCCTTACGATTCTGCAAGATATCAACCTGCGCATCATCGCGGGGTCAAGCGTAGCAATAGTTGGCCCATCCGGGTCCGGTAAGACTACGCTACTTGGCCTGCTGGCGGGACTTGATTTACCCAGCGCGGGTCAAATTGAGCTCATCGGTCAAAATATTTCTGCAATGGATGAGGACCAGCGCGCACTGCTTCGAGCGCAATCGGTAGGATTCGTATTCCAATCGTTTCATTTATTGGAAAATTTAACGGCATTGGAAAACGTACTGTTACCCATGGAGCTCGCGGACAACCCAAATGCATCCGCGAATGCAACCAATTTATTGTCAGAAGTAGGGCTGGCGGACCGACTTGACCATTATCCCAACCAGCTTTCTGGTGGGGAAAAGCAACGTGTAGCGCTAGCCCGGGCGTTTGCAAGCCAACCCAAAATCCTGTTCGCCGACGAGCCGACAGGCAATCTGGACACAGCCACCGGCAGTCACATCATCGACCTCATGTTTAAGCTCAACGAAGATCTGGGCACAACGCTGGTATTGGTGACGCATGATCCCAACCTGGCCGAGCGCTGCGACACACAAGTCGCGTTAAGCGCTGGCCGCATTGTTGAGGAAAGTACAGCGTGACCGTATTTCGTATTGCAGCACGCCAGACCTACCGAGAATGGCGGTCTGGCACTTTGACTACCTTGGCTCTGGCTCTGGTGATTAGCGCGGCTGCGCTGTCTTCTGTTGGTGTATTCACAGAGCGTGTGGAACGCGGCCTTGCCCAAGGCGCTAATGAGTTGCTCGGTGGCGACTTGGTTTTACGTTCGCGCAATTTGCCAGAAGCCACCTGGACCGCCGAGGCACAGGAAAGAAACCTTGAGTCGGCGCAGACTGTAGAGTTTCCCAGCGTGGCATTTAGCGGTGACCAATCCACTTTAGTCCAAGTCAAAGCCGTAACCAAAAGCTATCCCTTACGTGGCAAGCTCACCATAAGCGACACACCGTTTGGTGCGACTCAAGAAACCTCGGAAGGACCGGAAGCAGGCACGGTGTGGATTGCACCACGCATTGCAGCCCAACTGAATTTGGTTCAGGGCGGCCAGCTCGAGCTCGGCAACCTGAACTTACGTGTCGACAAGATCATCCGCATCGAACCTGACAGGGGCGGTGGTGCTTTTGAACTGGCTCCGCGCGTACTGATGCACTTTGATGATTTGGCCGAATCTGGATTGACCGGAGCTGGCAGTCGACTGCGCTATCAATTCCTGGTTGCGGGGGCTGCTGATGACGTTGATGCATTTCAGGACTGGCTGGACGATAGACGCGCCCCGGGGCAGTATTTTCAGACCTTGGCGGATAGTCAGCAACAGGTGCAATCTGCCATGGAAAGAGCAAACCAGTTTCTCAGCCTGGCAGCACTCACGGCAGTAATTCTGAGCGGCATCGCCATCGCCATTAGTGTTGCTCAATTTGCCCAGCGCCACTATGACAGTATCGCTATCATGCGCTGTCTAGGTACAACGCGTCGGCGCGCGTTTGCAGTATTCTTCTGGCAGCTCATTATTCTTGGCATACCAGCGTTGTTACTAGGCGCCTTGATCGGCTATGGTGCCCAGGAACTGCTAATTCAGTCTATGGGCGATCTAATCCCGGAAACCCTGCCGGCTCCGGGCGCCAGGCCCGCGTTGGTGGCAGTCGTTACCGGTTTGATCGCTTTGCTCGGATTTGGCTTACCCCCGTTGTCCAGGCTGCGAGATGTACCACCGGTACGGGTGCTCAATCGCCAATTCGGCCCCGCCAGCGGCCGCCAGTTCTCCCGTTACCTGGCCACCGTTTTGTTTTCTGTAGCCCTCGTGTACGTCGTCAGCATGGACTGGAAGCTTACCGCCTTAATGATGGGCGGCCTGGGCCTAACCCTTTTAGCCCTCGCAATTTGTTCCATGCTGGTCATTGCGGGGCTGCGAAAATTGTCCTCTCGTCTTCCTGCCGCCTGGCGTTTTGGCTTGGCCAATCTATCTCGCAATCGGGGCAGAAATCTTATTCAGATTGCTGGTCTAGGATTGGGCGTGATGGTGCTTTTGCTGTTGGGATCGGTGCAGAATGATCTGCTAGCGGGCTGGCGTAGTTCCCTGCCCGAGGACACGCCCAACTACTTCTTGATCAACATACAGAGCAATCAAGTCGAAGGGATTCAGCAACAATTCGATGCGCTGCAAATCCAGTCGGATGGCATCTATCCAATGGCGACCGGCAAACTCACCCAGATTAACGGCGAGACACCGAATGCCGATGACTACGCGGACCCTCGAGCGCGATACCGTATTCAGGGCAATATTAACCTTTCCTGGGCGGATGCCCTTCCCGCCGCAAACACCATCGTCTCGGGCAGTTGGTGGGAACCAGGCACGACCGAGCCGAAGCTCTCGTTAGCCCAATCCTGGGCAGAAGCTTTGGAGCTTTCCGTGGGCGACACCATGACGGTGGATATTGGCGGACAGTCTATTACTGCCGAAATTGCCAACATTCGAGAAGTTGACTGGGACTCGTTTCGGGTAAATTTCTTTGTGTTGCTTTCGGCAGGTCAAGTTGACTCAGCTCCTAGGAACTACATCAGTAGCTTGTTTGTGGCGCCGGATCAAACGCAGCTTATTCCGGACATCGTACGTGAATTCCCCAATGTATCGGTGATCGACGTTGGGGCAATACTGTCACGAGTCCGCAGTATTATTGATCGCGTCAGCCTTACGGTGCAGTGGGTATTCGGTTTCACCCTGGCAGCCGGATTGGTGGTATTGCTAGCGGCCTTGAACAGCGGCTTGCAAGAGCGCGTCTATGCTGGCGCTATTCTGCGCACCCTGGGCGCCAATCGCCGCCAACTGAGACGCATGGTAACGGTCGAATTTTTTGTGATGGGACTGGTGGCGGGATCCGTTGCCGCGCTAGCTGCCAGTATTGCCGGAAAGGTGCTGGCTTCTGAAATTTTCAGCATCGATTATCAACCAGACTGGTTGGTGTTTATTGTCGTTGCCGCCGCGGCGGGTGTGATCGTCGCGCTTCTGGGGCTTTGGGGTGGACGCTCGGTGCTCAATAGCCCTCCTATGTTGACCTTAAGAGCAAGATAAGACGTTCGTGTTCAACGCTGCCTTTCATGATTTTGCTTGCCGTGGATTGAGCCGGCAAAATACAGCCTTATTCGAACCAACCGCCCAACATGAGCAATAACTTTTCAGACAGCATTGACGTTCACTACCCAACTACCGTTATGCGGCGGGATCACGATGACATTGCGGAACTTAACAAAGCGCTTTCAAAGCTGCTGCTGGATATGGCAAACAAGTATCGTGATACCGACCAGAACGCAGTAAAGTCAGGGCGCATTTCCACAGAAGGCGGATACCAAACCTCGACACAGCTTAATTTGTTGACACTATCTGAGCCTGCGATTGCGCAATTCAAAACGGACATCTTGCAACCCGCAATTCGCAAATACCTGCGAGAGCATTTGGGACCAGAGTCCGAGCAAATTTCGCCGTGGCCGGTTGCTTGGGCAAACTGTTTGCAGACCGGCGATTGGCAGAGACCGCACTTTCATCCCACACCAAATAATCTGGCAAGCGGTGTCTACTACGTGAGTATTCCAGATGACAATGAAGCCCCCGGCGGCAGCCTGGAATTTTTCAATCCAATTCCCGCATCGGTTAACCATGGGTTCTCATCTACTCGTCGTTTACAGCCTAAGGTGGGGAGCCTCATCATGTTTCCACCTTGGTATGTTCACTATGTATTGCCATTCAAGAGTGAAGGCACTCGAATCATTATTGCATTCGACGTACTGGCGGAACGACCCGGAGCGCAGCTGGTGTTTTGACCACGGCCCCGGCCAGTCTTTCAAAATGTTCGATGAAGGCTTTTTTTAACATGGGTTTTCCTAACAGATAACCCTGTACGGTTGGGCAGAAGTGTTGTTCTAGAAATGCCAATTCTTCCGGCGTTTCTACACCTTCTGCAATTACCTCAACGCCCATGGCTCGACCCATCTCAAGAATCGCTCTCGCAATGGCTTCGTCACGTGGATTACTGGCGACACCCTGCATCAGTGCCTGACTTAGTTTTAGCACATCAAAGGGCAGTGACTTAATTTGCTCGAAGCTCGAGTAGCCGGTGCCAAAATCATCTATGGCCACAGACATCCCTGCCCGCATGGCAGTTTGGATCGCCGAAATTGTGCCTCGCTCATAACCGGCGAGAGCTGTTTCCGTAATTTCAAGCTCCAACTCACCAGGATTGATGCCGGCACAACTAAGCCGCTCTAGCACTTCGTCCACGAAAACCACGTTGCGTAGTAGTACGCCGGACACATTAAAAGACAACAGACAGTCGCTATCGGGGCGGATTTTTTCCCACTGCGGCCAAAACCTGACGATTTCGTCAATCAGCCAAAGGCTTAAGTCGTGAATCATGCCGTTGCGCTCAGCGACTTCGATAAAGGCACCTGGAGATATCCACGTTCCGTCATCGAGACGCCAGCGCGTCAGAACTTCGCCACCACGCAAAGTCTGATCTTCTACTCGAAACTGGGGCTGAATCGCCAGCTCAAGAGCAGAATCGCGAATCGCGTAGTGCAGTTGGTCGGTCAGCTCGCGCTTGCGATCTTCCAGGTCGCGATCTTCTTGGCGGTGCCAAACCCGACAGTTGCGACCGTTTTGCTTGGCCTTGTACATGGCTGCATCTGAGCTGTCCAAAAGCTCATCACCTGTTCTGCCAGAAACCGGATAGGCGGCAATACCAATGCTGACTGTCAACGACGTCTCATTGCCATCGTATTCAAAGGGCGGTTCCATGGCTGAAATAATCGCACTGCTCAGTTTTTCAAATTCCACCAAGCTACGACGTCCTGGCGCGACGATTAGGAATTCATCACCACCGATCCGAATCAAAGAATCCTGTGGCGCCGTGCACTTGCTAAGTCTCTTCGCCACTTCTCGAATTGCTATATCACCCACACGGTGACCCATGGTGTCGTTGATACGCTTAAACTGGTCGATATCGATGCATAGTACGCCGAGCCGGTCTCCGCTGTTGCGGGTGATAGCGAGCGCTTTGCGCAATGAGGGTTCCAAACGACGGCGATTGGCCAAGCCGGTCAACAAGTCTGTACCAGCCGCTTCACGTAATTCCGCTTCACTGCGTTTACGCTCCATCGCAAAACGGATTCGGCGATCCAGACTGATGGCATCTAACTCTGATGGCTCGAGAAAATCTTGCGAACCTGCCACTATGGACGACAGTCGCTCTTGGGCGTTTTGCGGATCACCGAAAACCAACACCGGGGTAGATGGTGGTACGTGGTCCAGTATCTCTGCGACTGACTCGGCGGGCGGTATCCCATCAACTGTGTTACTTAACAGCACACAAGAAACTGGCTGCTCATTGAGGCAGAGTACCGCGTCGAACATTCCGTCGGCGGTGACAATGTTGTCTTCGCCCCAGGCACCGCCCAGGATGTTAGAAATCTGGCCGCGAACCTCGGGAAGCTCACTCACTATTAGGATAGGCCCCCTTTTCAAAAACAACTCCTATGAAAATTAATCTATGTTTACGCGAATATATATGTTTAGGCGAATATACGCCCATTCCGTCAATTTGGCGTTAACTTGTGTATCGTTTTGTTGCATCTTCGGTAAAACAATGTGACAAAGCACTATGAAAACGGCATGAGGAAGTCATGACGCGAACAGTCTGGACAGTCTTTTGCTTATCCCCACTGATGGCAATCGGTACTGGGAGTCAGGTGGAAACCCGGTTTCGGCCTTGGGTTTTGGCGCGATACATTGCCCTGTCGGCAGCATCGAGAATATCTGAAGGGACGGTCTTCTCATCCGGATAAAGCAAAGCAACGCCGATGGATACGGTAATCTCTCGCATCATTTTGGGATTTTCCAAAACGCCAAGGCGCAGTGATTCTGCCAATCGCATGGCGCTAGCCAACTCTGCGCCCGGCAGAACTATTGCAAATTCTTCGCCGCCGAATCTTGACACCAACCCCTGCTCGTCAGTGATCCGCTCATTCAGGAAATTTGCCAGTGATATGAGTACCTGATCTCCTGCCAGGTGACCATTTGCATCGTTAAACGCTTTGAAGTGATCCGCGTCTAACAACAACACGGCCATGGGCTCGTTTTGGGTACTGCAGCGCGTAAACTCTTCATTGAGATACGCTTCCAGTCGACGACGGTTTGCAATGCCGGTGAGACCATCCTGATGAGCCAGGTCATCTAGCTTGCGATTCGCTTGTTCTAACTCGAGCGTGCGTTGACGTAGGGCTTTGGAGCGCTTTTCCACGCGTTTGGCCAACTCCTGATTGCGCTCACGTAGTACCCGCGACCGGTATGCGCTGCCAAAATACACGAGCAAGCCAATAATCAATACACTCGCCAGAAACAGCAACCATCGTGCCCACGGTTCCTGGTACCACAATGGCAGTACCTCAATCGGATGTTCGTAGTCGATCAGATCGCCACTTCCAGTACGCCCTTGTGCCTGAATTGGATACGCGCCCACGGGAAGCTTGGCAAAACGACGGTTTGCCGCAAGCCGCCAATCGGACCAGGGTGCATCCGAGACACCGAGCTTGCTCCTGAACGTTAATGACTCAGAGTTCCTGAAAGTCGGTAGGGCAAACTCCAACATAAGCTCCCCGTCCGCCTCTGCAGCTGAAAGTTGCCAGGTCTCGGCATCCACAGGCAATGCCATCAATTTTCCGTCAAATTCCAACGTCGCTTTGCGCAGCAGAAGCTGGGGTTCCGGCACTTCGCGCTCGCTGAAATTAGGCTGCACACGAATCAGGGCATTGCCGGCCCCAACCCAAACATATCCGTCGCTGAGCATCGTCACAAACTCAACCGCGGTACCCGTAAACTGGCCTATGTTCTGTTCTTTCCACTGCCAACCATCTTCGGTTTCTCTTGCACGATACAGCCGGCGGTCGGTAGCTCCCCAAATCTGGTTATCTGGCGTTTCTACAAACTCAGTCTGGGCCTGTTTGTTGGGATAACCGATAAGTGCGTCCATAGCCAGCGGGCTAAGACCATCCTCGCTCAACGAAAATTGCCCGCCGTCGCTGGAGGCAATCAACTGGTCCTGAACCCGCGAAATGGTGTATGCATTGTGCGTACTATCTGACGCATCCAATCGCCGTTGGGAGACGATTTCTGTCAGGTCCTGGCTAAACTCCAATAGCTGAACACCATGGGCAACCGTGCCGAGCACAAAACGACGAGCATCCAAAGCATGTGCATAATAACTGCGCATATTCAGCTCTGTATGGTCGGCTATCAGTCGCACTTCGTCTGACACATCGATAAATGCCAAACCTCCTTCGGACTGCAAAATCACCAATTTTTCGTGGAATGGAGAGCGCCTGAACGAGCGCGGAGAAAGCGAGGCCTCAGTGAGTTTGACGGGGGCCTTTTCCAGCGCTTCATCAAGTGATTTCACATAAACATCGGAGGAATCGCAGAGCAGTACAAAACCTTCAAGAATTTCGTTGTCCCAAAATTCGCCCACACCCCACGGCAATCGCTCAAACCGCGTGCCCTGTGGCTTGCGGTTGTACACGCCGGAAGTCGTAGTAACCAGTAACCCATGCTGCCAGAATGCCGCCGAGCTTAGTGCACCCCGGATACCGTCGGTAAAATCAAAATACGTCGCTTCTGACGGTAAAGCCAATCGGAGCAATCCGTCGTCATCTAATGCCCATAGACCACCTTCCTGGCCAATGTGCAGTGCGGTGATGGCACCTGGACCTATCTCCATTGTGGTTGCCTCGGTGAGGTCTCGATTTAGATGCACCAGGCTGCCCGTTGTTGTACCCAGTGCAATCGTGCCGTCTGTGAGTCGTTCGCCTACATAGACCGTCTCAGACTCAGGCATTTGTTTAATAAGCGAGTCAGGTAAAAGCTCGGTGCGACCGTCAGTGAGGTCAAAAATCTCGTATCCTTCCCCGGTGACAAAGAACAATCGGTTACCGTCCAAGGGTACTACGGCAATCAAGGCTAACTCTGAGAACCGACCCGCTTTGGGAACAGGATAAGGAGAGTCACCACCTAGCACCATCAAACCCTTGGCTCGATCTCGGTAAAAATACTGCCCAAAAGCAGTGAATGACAGCCCTAACCCTTCCTCTGCATGAAAGGCGTCAATGCCATATTCCGACCATCTAAAAATTCTGTCGTAGGTAAGGAAATAAACGTAGTCACCAACCGCGTGAGTAAGCCAGACATCACCAATAAATTCTGCTTGCTGCGCCGCGGTGAGCATTGGGACAAAATCATTGAACTCCAATACCCCATCTGGACGCCTTTGCATTTCCCCAAATTGCCCATATGAGCCGACAAAAATCCTGCCCTTGTTATCAATCGCAACCGACCTTACAAGCTCTTCTCCAGGCATCGGATAGTGCCACCATCTGGCCCCATCAAACTCGAGCAATCCATCTGCGTTGGCAACCAGCAACACACCGTTGTCTTGCTGAGCCATATCGAAGTGCTGAGGAAATACATCCACGCCCGCAGGTTTATAGCGGGCAGAGAAAGGCTGGCCAATAAGCTGCATCAACTCAGCCGTGTTCCCGTTCGGCGGTGACTGCACTTCCGAGTCTACAGAATTTGGGGTTTCAACAATCGCAGGTTGCGCAACAGTCGCAGCAAATGGCGCCACAGCAAGTAGCACTGTCAGCCACCCTATGTGGGCTAGTCTAGCGATAGCGAGCAAACACCTTATCGAGTCCGGCCTGGCCTGGTTGCAAGGCTTCCGGCGAAAGCGAATTTAAGGGTTGGGCTACTGTGTTGGCAACTTGATGCATATCCTCCCTCTTAGGATTTATATAAAGCAGGCCAGTGGTGACTTTGCCGCTGGCGGCAAACTTCATGAGCTGCTCCAAGGCGCCAGCCTGGTTCTGCGGATCGTATTTATCGTCCAGCGCTTGCAACGCAATTTCAGACCCATCATGCAATGGGACTCGTGTTGTTGTACCGGGCTTCTGTTCTGCAGATATGGTTGCGCGGGGCACAACCAAATCCGCGTGCACAGTCGGATTGTAGTGCTCTCTCGTATGCAAGAAGCTTTTTGTTGATGCCTCATGATCATTAAATGTGACACATGGAGACACCACATCTATCAGGGCAAATCCTCGATAGGCGATGGCGGCTTTTAATAATCCCACCAACTGCGCCTTGTCCCCTGAGAAACTGCGCGCCACAAATCCTGCGCCTAGTGTGATACCCAGGACAGCAGGATCCACCGGCGGCTGCACATTCGCTTCGCCTTTCTTGGCCTTGCTTCCAACATCTGCCGATGCTGAGAACTGCCCTTTCGTTAAGCCATACACACCATTGTTCTCGATGACATAAACCATATCCACATTGCGACGAATCGCATGGACCAACTGACCCATACCGATGGAAAGGGAATCTCCATCTCCCGAGACGCCCACGTAGCGCAGATTGCCATTTGCTGCATTAGCGCCTGTGGCCACAGAAGGCATGCGACCGTGAACTGTATTGATGCCGTGGGCCTGGCTGACAAAATAAGCTGGCGTCTTTGAAGAACAGCCTATGCCGCTAAGCTTTACGATTTCGTGGGGCGGAACGTCACTTTCAAAATAGGCTTGAATCAGGGCCGCGGTGATGGAGTCATGTCCACATCCAGCGCACAGAGTAGACATACCTCCTTCATAATCCCGCAGAGATAAACCCAACGCGTTGCGCGGAGCTTTGCTATGCATCATGGCCGGTTTGCGCATAAAACTCATGCTGCCACCTCCTGCGCTGCACGATCCATGATTGCGGTCACTACCGGCTCGCTGTGCATCGGCATGCCATTGAAGTGCAGGATGGATTCGAGCTGCTCAGGCCGCGCACCTGCCTCCATAATCAGTAGCTGGCGCAACTGCGCATCGCGATTTTGTTCTACCACAAAAATACGTTTGAACCGCTTCAGAAAGGCGTCTACTTCCGGACCAAAAGGGAAGGCTTTGATACGCAAATAGGCCGTTTGCAC
>CAZVYE010000112.1:0-11027 GCA_964630895.1 uncultured Gammaproteobacteria bacterium
GCGCTGATGCACTGCGCGAACTCATGGATCAGGCGTTGATGTCGACTCATGCGCTGGAGAGCGGGCATGCGCGTATCTACAACCGTACCCACGAGCTATCCACGCTGATCGACGCTGCGCTGGGCAGTGCGGTAACCGTCGATCCCATGTTGTACCCCACCGTGCCAACTAATTTCCCCGGCAATCCAGATTTGGGCTTGCAGCTCCAGACCGTGACGCGCCTGATCAGCGTGGCGCAGCAGCTGGGTCATTCGCGATCAGTGTTTTTCGTGTCGCTGGGTGGTTGGGACACCCATGACGCGCAGCTCAATAACCACGCATTATTGCTATCCAACCTCAGCGACAATCTCAGCGCTTTCTATCAGCAGCTCAGCGACCTGGGCTTTTCGGATCAAGTGCTGACCTTCACCGCCAGCGATTTCGGTCGCACGCTCACATCAAATGGCGATGGCAGTGATCACGGCTGGGGTGGCAATCAGATCATCATGGGTAGCGAAACTGTGCTGCAGGGCGGTCAAATGTATGGCACGTTCCCCGACCTGATGCTGGGCTCTAACGACGATGCGGACCTGGGCCGAATCATTCCCACCACGCCGTTGGATGCAACCCATGCCACGCTAGCTCGATGGCTGGGTGTGAGCAACACCGACATGCTGGATATCTTCCCAAATCTGGTGAATTTTGATGGTGCCGGGACGGATCTTGGGTTTTTGGTGTGATTGTTTTTCAAGCAAACCCTGCACCAACTCAACTCCTTGGGCCCAAAGCGTTACAGCAGCATGCCAATTAAGCCTTACATGGGTTAGCCAGCCAGCTTCTCCTGCAGTTTTCTTAGACCTAGAGGGTTTCCCTTAGCTCCGTATCGACATTAGAGCGGTGATAATTGTCCAAAGTTGTGGGGGCAGCTTTCGAACTGAGTTAGAAGCCAGGATCTAATAATTGAGATCGTCGTATCGGAGACCGTTAAAACAGTGACACAGTCTGAGGCAAAAACAATGCTTTAGTGTTGCGAAAGGAGATGTGCCCTGTACTGATCTGCGTCACCGGCGTTCTCGTTTGAGATAATTTCTAATGCCCGGGCTAACCGTTCGTGGTGGTGATCATGTTGGTTCTGATAATGCTTCAGCATCTCACGTTCGGCAATAACGTAGGCGGATGAAATAGAGGATGGCAACTTAGATTCGTCAACACTAAGTATGGTCGATGCTCGATCAAGTAACTCTTCAGCTTGGCTCAATTGGCCGAGACGAATTTCCGCTGCACTATGCAAAAGAAAGAAGAAGCCCAAATTGGCGTGCTCTTCTGGCCATATACTTTTTGCTGATTCAATGGCATTGCCAATCAGATTCGAAGCGTCTGAATAGTTCGCTTCTCGAAAGTGTAGGTTCGCAAGATTATAGGCCGCCATAAGGTATCTCGGGCTTGTACTTCCTAAGTGTTGCTCGAAAGACGAAAGCGCTTCTCTTAGGTGCGTGGTTGCCTCGTCTAACTGGCCGTCTTTAATCAAAGCCGAAGCCAGGGTATTTCGTGCCGACGCTATCGCTATGCTGTTGTTGTCATAAAGAGATTCTCGTATCGACAGACCAACTCTTGCGGCTTGAATGCTGCTAGCGAGTTTACCCTTCCGTCGTAGTAACTTTGATCTTTCTAGTTCAATAGAAGAGGCGACTGAACTTCGAAACTGGGCCGAGGTGGCTTCCCATTCTTTTGCCGCTTCGAGCTCCTTCAATGCGGCATCAAACTGCCCATTGTTCTTTAGAGCCCTTGCTAATTCCAGGTGTAGTAACGCAGACGGCTTTAACATCAATGCATCGGCAAGCATTAAGGTGGCACGATTCCTATCACCTTGCTCTGCGGCTATTCGGGATTTTTCACGCAGTGCATTTACAGTTTGATCTATGTTCTGTGGTGTCACCGCCTGGATGAGTTGATCTGCCTTAGTGATTTCGCCACTGAGTCGAGCAATCTGTGCAAGCAAAACGATTCTATTAAAGGACGCATCTCCTTTATCTATCGCATCAAGTAAAGCTCCAGCTTCATCAATCAATCCTACGTTTAAATGAATCTGTGCAAGTTTCTCATAGACCGAGGGGAGTGGCCTGGAACGGGAGAGTAAAGAAGCTCTTGCCTGTGCCAGCACGTCTCGAGCAGACAAATTATCAGCTGTCTGCAGAGGGTCAACAGATTCAAGTGCGGTTGAAAGAATGTCTTCAAGAGCGAGCGATTCCTGAAGAGCCGACTCAGCACGCAACCGCGCTTTTTGCAGGTCAGAATTCTGAATGCTTAAGGTAACGAGGAGAAACCCAATAACAGTAAAGAACAAGACTACGCTCGAGCTACTCCATGGGTGTCGACTCAGAAAGCGCTGAAACCGGTAATGTATCTGATCTCGTCGAAGGGAGATCGGCTTGCGTTCCATGACGCTTTCTACGTCAGCCAGGAGCGCATTGACAGATCGATATCTGTCATCGCTATCATTGGCTGTGCATTTGGATACGATGGCACTTAAGTCATTTGCCACCGTTCGCGAGGTAAAAGTTCTAAAAGTTGCATCATTCCGATATAACTGGTTGAGGCCAGGTGAGCGGGAGCGTTTGTCAGAAGCTGAAGGTTTAAAGTGAAACAGCGAGTGCCCACTCATAAGCTGAAACAACAAAGTACCGGCCTGGAATATGTCTGTTGCAACCGACTTGGAAAGGCCATGTATCTGTTCAGGAGCTGCCGTCAACCAAGAAAGTGCTTGTGGCATAGTTGACTGGTGATCGGCCAGTCTGTGCGCAATGCCAAAGTCTAACAGTTTAGGTACGCCTTCGGCCGTGACGAGTACGTTTGCTGATTTTACGTCGAGATGTAGTAGTAACCGTGCATGGCAGTGCTGCAGTGCTAGTAACAATGTACAGAAAAGTTGCAGCCTCTGATTTATCGGTAGTCGCTGGTTCAAACAGTATTCGACTATTGGGAGACCATCAACAAACTCTAAGATAGTGAACAGCGCGCCACTACTGGTCCGGCCTGTTCCGTAGAGCTTACAAATATTCGGATGATCCAAGTGCGCAATTGCCGCGGCTTCGGCATCTAATCTAGCGAGTGTGAGTTCGCTTTGGTCTTCCAGGGGTACTCTTTTCAGTGCGACCAATCGATCATGAGCGGACCTCTGGCGGGCGACATACACTTCGCCCATACCCCCAGCGCCAAGTGGCTCAAGCGAATGAAAATCTTCGCCAAAATCCGGAAAACAGGTATCCCCTTCGCCCAGCCTAGAATCGACCTCCAACAGGTGACTAACGCCGAGCTCGACGTCTTCCGCAGACTCAAGGGCCTGTTCAAAGCGCCTACGTAAATCACGCAGACTAGGCATCCTGCTATAAAATGGTGCGCCCAATGACTAGCAAAGAATCCTCGCCAATCCAAATTGGGCTCACCAGGCCGTAGGTGTATAACGCCTTATCTACGGTTGATTCGTAGATTTTCCGGCCGCTCTCGGAGAATACCGTTATGCGATTTGCCAGAATGCTTTGTTTGTTCATGCTGATAGACGTCAATATGCTGGCTGGTGTAACTAGAACGTCAACTAAGGGTATCTCAGGCCTGTTTTGACCTGATTCAGGAACAAATCGGCATTGAGAATCGGTACACACTTCCCAACCGATCAACTTTTGAAGCGTATTCAATCGCGCGGTCACTTTGACCGAGCGGCCATCAAGAACCAGCTCCAAAAAAGGCAGCTCAATCAATCCACTGAAACCCACGATATGGGTAATTGCAAAGCTGTAAGAAAGGTCTCTTTCCATTTCAGCTAGAGGATAACTCCAGGCTACATGAATTGGTTCGCCGGCCCCGAATGTAGATGCACAGGTTTGATGATTGTCGTCAGAATCCGCATCGTCCGAATCATTACCTGAATTCCCAGCTGCGTGTAAACGCACTTCTGTATCGCAGAGTATTAAGTCATCAATAGGTGGGAGTTCAGCAAGAGACTCTACCGAGACTAACCACAGACCAAGCAATGCGCAGAACGCGAAAGATTTATGCAAACCCACAATGTTATTCCTCCCTAACAACGGATGTCACCCAAGCCCTGGCAAATCGCCAACGCCGCACTATAGTGGAAACAGAAAGATTTAGCACTTTCGCGATTTCAGCAATTTCTAGCCCAGCGAACACTCGAAGCTCAAATACAGCGAATGCGTCTGGGTCCTCTCTTTCTAACCGTTCAACGATACCGGGGAAGGCAATCCAACCGGCCTCGCTTACTTTTGGCAAATTCAAGAAGTCAAGAGTGTCCAATTGTAGGTGGGTGATATCTCCACCGCGCTTGCTGCGCCTGTTCTGCCTCAGATAATCGATAAAAGTCCGCCGAACCAATACGGCAAACATACGCAGAAAATGATGACGATCCTGGCTGCCTATACGTTGTTGATGGCACAACTTCATAAATCCTTCAGCAACTAAACCGGTTGGAGAAAGTGTCACGTTACTGCCAATCAATTGCCGCTTGGCCAACCGCTTCATGTCTGGATAGAGAGCGTTAAGTGCTTCATTGCGAGCGACCTCATCACCGTCGTTCCATTGCCTTAGCAATTGGGTAATGTCAGGAGGCTGATCAGAGCTTGAGCCATTCTTAGACATAGAAATCTGTTTACTGGTTGTCCCAGCGTTTGGAAGCTTGCGAAAAACCCAACATTTCCTACGACAACATCAAGATGTCAACCATCAGGCGACCAATGGAGTACCTTGCAGTCAGTAGATTGTTAGCTGTCTTTGACCGCTTTAGCTTTTCCGTCGTTGGAATCTGCGGACATGAACTCACCGAGCATTCTCATGCTGCCCTACTTCATATGCTTCATCAAGTCGCTGCAAGTTCGCGCCTGTGATTGTCAAAGCACGTCTGTGGCATCAGCGATTGAGCTCGTTGATTTCGGAGCGTCTTCATAGCTGCCAACTAGACAGAGTTGAAAAGTTTCTGACCATCCTGCTTGCCCTTTGTCGCGTATACAAAATAGCGAAATAAATTGCGTGTTGGGTCAGGAGGAGGCCACGTGCAGGTGAAGAGTATACGCGACAGCGGGTGCCATACGATGAAACCATGGTTCCGATCTTTAGTGACCAGGGCGCTGATAGTGATGTGCGCCGCAGGGTTGTTAGGAAATCCTCTATCGCCTAATCATGCGACAGGATTTCAATCCGGTGAAGGTGAGCTAGTGCTTACGTGGCGCCTACGCAACACCAATGGGCAAGTTGTTTCAGAAGCTCGTTCGCAACTTAGCGGAGCGGAGGAAGTTTATTCTTGGCAGAAGGACTTTATTGTTACACCGCGCGGACTATTGGCAGCCGTTGGTGCTGATGAAAACGATTTGATTCTGACCGCCTACCATCTGGATCATCTGAGTTCTCCCCGAGGCATCTCCGATGAGTTTGGTCTGCAATACATCACAACATACTTGCCTTTCGGGGAGCAGCTTCAAGCGCCGGAGAACCAGCAGTTTGGATTAGCTGGGCATGAGCGAGACTCCACCTACAACTACTACATGCGGGGAAGATATTACTCGACCTTGGACGGACGGTTTTTGTCAGTTGATCCAATTCGAGACGGCTGGAACCTTTACAGCTACGCGAGCAACAACCCTGTAAACCGTTTCGATTTTGACGGTTTTGAGGATGAAGAAGGCTACACGCTTCCATTTCATCTGGCGGGCTTTGGTACAGAAACTGTTGTCAGGTACCGAGGTGAGGAAAGGGATGCAGCGCCAGTAGGCTGTCGATGGGGCCCATGTCAAAGAGGCTCCCGCATTCAGCGGACCTTGCGCAAAATCGACTACACGGAAACGCTAAAACTTGGTGTGCTGGATATAGAGAAAAAAATGGAGGGTGGCACTCAAGAAGAGTACTACGAGCTCACCGCCAGAGGTCATTTGAAGCGTACAGACCTTCGTGGCGGTGACGTTGAATGGAACGTAAAACTCAATTTTAACCTTTCAGACAAGCTAGGACCGCTTAAAGCGCTTCTGGAGAAACTGGGCGTTCAAGTTGGTGGTTCGATTGGTTTTAACGGAGAAGTTGATGTTGGGCTGAGTGACCCGACTGGCCACATAGAGCTTAAGGTCGAGACGGATCCGGAAACTAGAGAGCTACGAGTTGTTGGCAAAACAGTCGCCGAAATCTTCAACTCTGGCGACTCCACTGAAGCGGATCAGTAGCGTGATTTCCCCCAAAGCTTCGACCAAAAAAGACATAAATCCAGGGCGCAACCGCAAAGCTGAATGTATCCAATGATGCAGCAGAACCACATGTCAGAAACGCTCAGGAAGGGCAGTCACGGTCCTATCGCTCTGCCCTTTATGATGCTGCTTCAGTTGATCTGGGCTGGTGAAGTTCAGGCTGACCTCAAATGGACGATCCGAGATGCGAACGGTGATGTTGCTTCAGAGTTCTCAAGCCAATTCGTTCAAGGTGTAGAAGAGTTTCAATGGCAACGCGATGTCATCCGAGGTAAAGGAAGACTACTTGTCTCAATAGGTAATGGCGAGAGCTGGGAAAACGAATCTCTGGCCTATCACTTAGACCACCTTGGTTCTACTCGGTTGACGTCTGGAAGTGGAGATATCGTCGTCAGCCAGAGCACCTATTTTCCTTATGGCGATGCGGTTGAGTTCGATTGGCCCAGTTTGCCCAACTCATTCGCAGGGCACGAGCGTCAGTCAAATGGATTGGATTACATGAAAGCCAGATACTACAGCTCAAATGTGGGCCGATTCATGAGCATTGACCCCGCACAGAATGGTTGGAATCTCTACACCTATGTATCCAATAATCCAATCAATTGGGATGATCCTTCAGGGCAAGTCAAAAGACGACGGGCACCAAAAAAGTCAAACGAAAAACAGGAAGCCTTTGTTGTTGTTGAGCATAAGACAGCAGATGAAGTCTTTGCCGCTCGCAGGGAGCTTTTTATTGACGTGCTGTCTATGTTTGTTGGTGAAGGTGTGGAAGCCTTTAATGCTAATCGCAACATCGCAAACAACACGAACCTTCCTGGGTCGGTAGATGACGCTCTAAAGGCGGGGTTCGAGTTGCAACCCGCAAACAAAGCTCTCGCACATATGTTTGGCCGCAATGTACTAGATGTGGGCGAAAACACTGGAAACATCAAGCTTGAACATTCGGACGGGCGCGAAGTCATTTTCAAAAGCGATGGCGTTACGGTGGAAGACACTCCTGAGAATCGGGCCACTTTTAATCTTCGCAACTCTGACGATACGGTTGGGCACCTTCTCCTCGATTATGTGCCGTGGATTCTTTTCGGCACCGGCAGCGATGATCCTACCACCTTAGCCGACCGACTCTATGGACCGCTAGAACACTACCTCTACCTCCAGCTCAACGAATCAGAACACGATTCCGGGACTAAATCGGAAGACTCACCTGCTCAAGGCTCCCGATCGAGCCGAATGAGATAAACGCAACTCAAAAATTATCAACTATGAATCAAACGACTAAGTACGCATTCGAATCGCCTGGGTTGGACCCGAAAAGGGTAACTGCGACCCTAAGTTTGCTCATGACATTACTAGTGTGCCAGGTGGCGATCGCCGGAGGTAACGGCTATCTGGAAATGTCAAAAGGGCTTGGTGTAGCCGATGCCTTTCAGCATTCAACTTATGACAGCGTGAATGAGTTCAATGGTCAGTTGAATGTTGCCGTACCGCTTGGTCAGAGGTTCTCGGCAGGCAAGCTTTCCTATGGCTTTAATGCCATTTACAACTCGAGGTCTTGGGAGTGGGTTGTTCGCTGCAAAGATGATGGTAGTGGAGAGTGCTATGACCAGTCATTTGAGTCTATGTCATCCACTGCTGGGATTGGCTGGACCGTTTCCTTGGGGCAACTTTTTCAACCGTATCTTTTTAGTCCAGCTCACACAGGCATTGTGGCTGGGGTCAACGAGTTCGAAGCAGACTCAAGCGGAGCGCCTCAACCTCCATGGTCTTGGGTAAATTCATCGGAGCAAGACTGGCTGTATGTAGCCCCTGACGGTGCCCGGCATATTCTGACCTGCGACAACAACTATCTGAACGATTGCCGTACCCAAAATGCGACTCATTTCAGTAACGCGTTTCAGGTCCGAATGCGCAGAACTGGAAACACGAGTATCGAATTGGACTTTCAGAACGGCGAAACGCACAAATTTCGATACATCAACTGGCGACCATGTTGGCAGGCCAACGCTTGTTGGAAACTTACTTCTATCACGGATCGCTGGGGCAACTCTGTCTCGGTAAGTTATGACAACAATAGTAGCACCCCGACTATTTCTATAGATGATTCGCAAGGGCGAAGTCACCAAATAGTCTATGAGGCTTCATTGGGTGATCGAACCCACAACAACGCCAGCGTAATTTGGGGGTGGGGGTATCAGTCATATACATATGTGGTATCCCAGGTAACAACCAACTCGCACACAGGCGCAGTATCGCAGACATATGATCTGGAATACGGTTCGGCTACTGTAACTCGACCGGCGCCACACAACTTGTATACGTCAGAGCCACTCGATGGCGACATTAGGGTTCCATTGCTCACGAGCATTGCATTCCCAGAAGTTGGAAGTTTTTACTTTTGGTACAACACCAGCGGAAACTTCTTTCCGGCGATTCTGGAAGGCTATCGCGTCCCAACGGGCGGCAAAGTGGATTTCGAGTACGGAGAATGGAAGCTACCAAAGTCCTGTGACTTTGATCCGTATGTTAATGCCCAGGGAGGTATTCCTCATTTCGATGATACTTTTTGGACAAATCTCCCAGCCGTTAGACGTAGGGTGGAAACTGACCCCTATGGACCAGAGGGAGAGACGTGGGGCGCGACGGACTATGACCTCTACATTGAGACAGGGTCTTATTCTGCTTCACCCTGTTCTCGGCCCAGCACATTAAGAGTTGTTAGAACTGGACCAACAGCTGACAACGGGCGTCGTCTTCGTACGGAGAAATTTTTCACAACTACACACAACCAGAATCATGGATTGGCCATAGATCTGGGTGATTCTGTTCAGGGATTTGAAGGTACTGTCTACCTTTCGGAGCGGCTTTCCCATTGTGATAATTTGGGAAACAGCTGCTCTAACCTGCGCTCTACCTATCGAAGATTTGCAAAGACGATGGCGGACTCAACTACTTGGTGCGAAGTGGGTGATCCGGCCACCTGTAATCGTACCGACGTACGGCTGGTTGAGGAGTATGTTGACTATCATGACGACACAGCCGTTGCTCGAGGTACCGTTCTCTCGTCCTACGACGGTGTCGGTCACATGCGCAGGATTGAGCGATATGCGAGCGGCTACTCCGGGGTAAACGCGACTGACAAGCAAACTATGTTTACTGACTGGAACTCCTGGATCGACTCGGTCACGACGAACTCAAGCACCATTACCATCGACTATCCAACTTTCTACTCATCAGATTTGCCTGCAAGGAACGATACTTGGCAATTGAACTACATCGACGATGAAACTCACACTGAAGGATCATCGTCTGAAACGATTGACTACTGTTGGTCAAATGGACTTCTTAAAGGAAAGACCGTTGAAGACAATGGCGCTGCAGGCGAAGACCTGCACTACCGGTATGCCCATTATTCCAACGGTCTCTTAAGCAAGGAATCACGAGAGCTATCTTCGCCCTCGGTAACTTGTGCTTACGATCAGTTCGCTCCGGTTCGCCAAATTTTTGGCTATCAATGGAGTAATCTGAGCTCTTCACTCAACGATGACTTCGTCTATAAAGACATTGACAAGACTTTCAATTCGTCAGGCCACCTGACCAGTTCCCGGGATACTTTTGGAACGGAAACTACCTACAGTCCCGATTCTATAGGACGGCCTTCTTACATAGAAACAACAGACCTTGAAGCCATAGACATTGATTACTTCGCCCGCACGACAAGCGGCCCAGCGAGAGTTGAAGTTACTCGTAAGTTGGCTCAACAAACCGAAATAGACGTTTCGATATGGTTTGATGGTTTTGGCAGGGCCTATGAAGAGCAGCAACAAACTCCAGTTGGCACCCGAACAGTTGAAATTTATCGGGACCATGTCGGAAATCTTACAAAAGTCGAGTACAACGGCAGCCAGTCCTCAACGCTATCCTTTGAATACGATGTATTTGGCCGCGTGACAAAGGAAACCGCATTGGATAACTCAGAAATTGATTATTCCTATACCGGTGACCGTAAAGTGGTACAGACAGCGGATATCGGAAATGTTGGCGATCAGATAGTTACGACTCACTTCGACGCATATGGACGAGTTGCTTCGCTGGATAATGGAGAGTACTGCACCTGGCACGAGTATGACCTCAAGGGACGACTAATATTGTCGACTCGAGCGGCAACTTGTGGATCTACGAGTGCTACCAGGCAAACCAAGACTTGGACCTATGACAGCAGGGGTTTCCTGACTAGCTCACAAACGCCAGAAAGTGGTGTGTTCGACTACAGCGATTTCGATGAGTACGGCAATCCGCGGTCAATAGAGGGTCCTGTACACACCTTGCTGAAAACCTACGACAGCAAAGGCCGTTCGTTGACCTTACACGAAGATACATCGCAAGTTGGCGACAGGGAGCTATTGAACTTTGAATATGAGAATGGCCGCATTTCGACTCAGACCCGATTCAACTGGATGGACAATGAGTCGTATAAAGTTACTCAATCCTACACATACGCTGGTTTGGCTAACTCCCTATCGACGTTAACTACTGCTGTTGAGTATCCGAATGCTAGTGGATCGAAGCTGAGTCGCACCTTCTCGCAGACGTATGAGAATGATGGGTTTGGACGTCCTGGCAGTGCAACCTTTCCCCGATGTTCCGGCCTTGAATGCGGTCCTGACAATCAGATTGACTATGAGTATGCCAACGATCTTCTCAGCAGAATAAACCTTTCGACAGCAGGCGCAGCTGCCGATGCATTGGTGGCGTTCTCATACAACGCCCACAAAACGCTGACGGAAATTTCCTATCCGGGTGTGAACAACC
>CAZVYE010000113.1:0-10982 GCA_964630895.1 uncultured Gammaproteobacteria bacterium
TTGGTGGCTGTGGTGATGGGCTTGCGGGTCTATCTGGCAGCCCAATTGCCGCTGTTGCCGGATGAGGCTTTTTATTGGTGGGAGAGCTATTTTCCCGCGGTGGGTTATTCGGATTTGCCGCCCTTGACCGCATGGATAAACTGGGTCAATCGTCAGTTATTTGATCTGTCTCCCTTGATGCTGCGGATGCCCGCGCTGATCTGTGGTGTGCTGACCGCGTTCATCTTATTCCGCGCGGTTGATGACGATCCCGATGATGAGCTGTTCGCGTTTGCGCTGCCGTTCGCCATTGGAATGTGCAGCTTTGCATTTCTGCTGGCGTTGCCAGATGCGATGGTGAACTTTGCGGGCGTTGGCTTGGTTTACTGTGTCAGCAAAACCTGGCGTGTAGAGAAGCCGCTGATCTGGTGGCTTCTGGCGGGCATTTTCTGTGCGCTGGGCTTTTTGTGTCATTACCGTTTTGCCATTGTTCCCGCGCTGCTGCTGCCTGCGCTATTTGTGGTTAAGGGATTTGGCTGGCCACGGCGTCAGCCTGGGTTTTGGCTGTTCAATCTGGTGGCGGCCCTGGGGCTTGTACCCATGATCTGGTTCAACGTCCAAACGGATTTGGCGGGCCTGAGTTTTCAGTTTGCCGAACGACACCCTTGGGCGTTTCAGGAGCGTGGCCTGTTATATCCGCTGGCCCAGATTCTAGCTGTGGGGCCAACCGTAGCTGCCATGTTGCTTATCGGTTTGTGGATTGCTTTTCGTAATCGTATTCGGCTGGGTCATCAACAGAAGTTGTTTGCGCTGGTTGGGTTTGGCGTAGTGCTGGGCTTTGGTATTTTGGGCTTGTTCGCCGACCAAAATCGATTCAACGTACATTGGCCATTGATTGGCTGGCTGCTGCTGGTTGTACCTGCCATCGAGGCGATGTTTTGGAATCATTTGCGGGCGGCACGCTGGCTCATCGCTATTGGTTTCGCTACGACCATCAGCTTGCTGGTTATTGGACTGTATCACTACGACGCCACAGACAATCCAGCGATTGATCCAAAGCTGGCAAGCGAGCTTACCGAGCTTCTGGATGACGATACTGCGCTGTTAGCCGATAGCTATAAGCTGGCAGCGCTGCTTGCCTACGAACTGGAGCGCCCGCTATCTACCTACAGCTTGCCCCACAGCAAGAACGAGCATCACGCGAAATCTGCCCAGCTGAAGATTTGGCAGCGGGAGCAAGTTCCAGAGGCTGATTTTGTGTTTGTCTTGGACGATCAGGAGACACCGGTATTGTCGCGGCCCTTGGCGCAGAGCCTGTGCGCAAAACACGCGGTGAGTTTTGTTGCAGAGTTTCCATCAGGCGAAGCGACCGTCTATGTTTTTAGAGGTGTCGCCGGCACGTCTCGCGATTTGCGCGTTTGCGTTGATGACCTGGCCAGGCGTTGGCGCACTAATTGAGCAAGAACACGCCCACCTGCAGAGCGTAAAGCTGATCTGTTTCCAGCCACTCCAGGGCCAGCGAGCCCAGCAGCGCATGGCTAACCACTTGTGGCCAGATTGTGCGCTCTTGCAAATAGGTCCAGCTCCAGAAAAAGCCTAGTAGCATGGTGCCTAGCGCCAGTTCCCAGTTAGGCAGATGTAAAAAGCCAAATAGAAATGCGGCGCAGAGGCTGGTATAGGCAGGCTTCTTGGGTCTGAATTTTTGCAGTCTCGCCGTGAATACCAGGCAAAGCACGCTTTGCTGCACGAAGGCCCAAAGGGCATACATCCAGATCGACTGGGCGACATTTTGCCACTGGGGGATGGGTCGATCGCTGATAACAGCAAACCCTATAACCAGCAGCGCAACCACGGCAGCCGTTGTGATCCATTGTCTGCGATTGCCTAAGTTTAAAAGCGACTTCTTGTGTTTCGCCCAGTCCGCGAAAACGAATGCCGAAAGGATAAGTCCCACGGCGACGATCACGACGATGTGAGAAGCGATTAGTGCCCACGAGATAAGGGTGGTTAGCCCAATGAGTTCCAATGCGCGTACGCGGTGCTTGCGCTTGAATGCGCGATGACCGCAGCACAGAAATACCAACGTCAAAACCGTCAGAAACCAAGGGATTGCGATAACCAAATAGGAAAACGTGGGTGCAAACAGCTCCAAATAATCCGTGTACCAGGGACCGATAAACAACTGATTGGGATTTGCGGCAATCGCTTCGTCCCGCAGGGCAAGCGTGGGAGCCAGGCGCAGTGCGGGACGCTCGATGATTGCCAACGGCATATCCAACGCTTGGGCCATGTGTGTTGGGTCGCTCAACGAGAGCTGCTGTCGCGCTGCCTCTGACAGCGGGCATGAGCGTTCGACTGAGATCGATTCAATCTGGAAGGCGTCACCCGGCTGCCCAAAAAGGTGCACTCGAAGTTCGGTCAGTGCCGCCGGCTGAATTGATCGCAAATCCCAGCGCAGTGTCTCGCAATTTGTGCTCAGGGATTGTGGCTCAACTAACTCTGCGGCGAAGCCCAGCGCAACTTTCGCCCCTGCAGGACCGCAGACGCTCGCGCTAACCTGATGAAATGTGTCGACCTGCAGCCCACGTGGCATGCGTAGAAAGACTCGGCCCTGATTCTCTTGCAGCGAACCGGACAATCCACTGGAACCAAACTGGGGGGTCATCCCACCTGTACCACCGGGGATGATGTCGTCCTTGGATTCGAAAGACCATCTAAAGGGCGTGTTGCAGGCTGCGGCTTCGGTTAGTTTTGCTCTGGCGTCGGCAGCCAGCATGACGCTGGTGGTATGCCAGCACATGACCCACATCAGGCCCACCAAAATGGCCACTACATCCAGTCTTTTAAAGATCGCTCGCAAACCCATAAATGCCGATGGTGAGACAAGGGCGCTACTGTACCGAAAACCGGGACAAATTGTGCGCAATTGGCGCCTTGATCAGGCAGCAACTGGATTAAGGCGCTAGCTAAGGTTGTCTTAGGTGCTTAATAGGCTCGCCTCTTTCCAGGCTATTACCAGCAAAGCCTTGCCATTCTGTCCGCATTCGATAAGCGATTCCTAGTAAACTCTCTAAATCGGTTTGGATTGATCAGGGAACAAACAGATCATCTTGGGTAATTTATCGTCTCAATTAGTTAGCTACCCAGCGCGGGTGGTGGCCCTTTGGTTTGGTTTGCTTGCAGGCCTGGTGACCGCACTTGCGCTCATCTGGCCCGTTCCGATGATGCTTTGGGATCACCTGGACCTGCTGCCAATGCTGGTTCCGTATCTGGATGGCACTGGTGACGTCAGTAGTGTGATCGCCACCCACGGAGGCCATAGCCACAGCGCGGCCAACCTTACCTTGCTGGTAACCACGTCCGCCTCTGGTGGGCAGCCGTGGCTGGATATTTTTGTCAGCTGTATTTTTCTGGGTTTCGCAGCGCTGGCGTTTCTGTGGGCGCTTGGAGCGGCAGGGGGCAAACACGTGGCGCGCTCGGCCGTGGGCATCATGCTGCTTTGCTTCTTATTGTCACCCATGCATTTGCCCAATCTTCAGTGGGGCTGGCAGGTCGCGGTGTTTATTTGTTTGTTTGGAGTGGGGCTGGGGCTGGCTGCTGCGTTTAGCCAGGCGCACGTTGCGCTGCGCGTGTTTGTTGGCATGCTGGGGATTGGCCTCGCGCTTTCCAGCTTCGCCACCGGCGTGGCACTGTTGCCGGCTATGCTGCTGGGCCTTTGGCTCGACCGCAACGATCAGAGTTTGGCCAATAACATTTGCGCCTTCCTGTGGATCGCTTTTGGGCTGTTTGCCATGTGGTGGCTGGGGCTGTTTCAATCCACCGGATCGGTGTCGATTCAGCTTTCTGACGTCTTCTCCTTGCTGGCGTACTGCGTGAATTACCTCGCTGGTGGTATTGCCAGGTACGCGACCGATCTGGCCTGGCCTTTGGTTACAATGGGTTGGGGAATATTGATATTCGCCTACCTTAAGCTGCGTCATACACAACGACAGCTGCTCGCATTCTGGATAACGCTGGCGGTGTTTTCGCTGGGTGCCGCAATGTTGACCGCTTTGGGTCGAGCCGTGCCGTTTGGCGCAGACCACGCCTTTGCGACGCGCTATGCATCATTTTCCGGTCTCTATTGGCTTGCAGTGGTTGGCGCCACCATGTCGCTGTTGTGGGCGCTTCCTGGGCGCCAGCGAGTGCTTAAGGGAGTAATGATTTTCATATTGACGTTGGGCGTGGTGAACGCTTTGCATATTGCGAAGAAGGCCCGAACGATTCATTTAGATGCAGTGCAGACTGCCGAGGAGATCAGAACGCAGTGGCCAGACGTAGACGACGCTACGCTGCGTGCCATTTACTTTGACGATGCGCAGGAAGCCAGAGCCCGCTTGGAACAATTGCGGCAGTTGCAGTATCCACCCTTTGATTCGGGTTCGGTTGGCGCGACCGAGTAGCCGCATTATCGCAACGAGCTTTAAGCTGCGGCTCGTCATTCCAGTGCTAAGATGGGGCAGACGACGGGTAGAGAGGATTCGAAATGGCTAGAGCGACGCGAAGAAATTTTGTTCTGACTGGAGTTGCTGCGACTGGTGCGCTGGCCGGGTCGTTGGCTGGGGCGAAAACAGGGACGGATGCGCTCACCAAAACGCCTGCCCAGACGGCAGGACCATTCTATCCGGAGTCGCTGCCTTTGGATTCAGACAATGATCTGGTGCAGATTGAGGGGCGGGCTGAGAGGGCCAAAGGCGAAGTCGTTAATCTCATTGGCCACGTTTGCACGCCCGCAGGCGAACCCATTCCAGGCAGTCGCGTGGAAATCTGGCAGTGTGACGCCAACGGGCGTTACCATCACTCGCGAGATACCAATTCGGCCGAACTGGATGAGAACTTCCAGTCATTTGGATTTACCACCACCGATGCAGATGGTCGCTATCGTTTTCGGACCATCAAGCCGGTGTCCTATCCAGGTCGCACGCCGCATATTCATGCAAAAGTGATATTGCCCGATGCCACCGAGCTGACCACTCAGCTCTATGTGCGCGGCGAACCGCAAAACGAGCGCGATGGCCTGTTTAATCGCTTAGGTTCTGATGCGCGCAAACAGGCGGCCTCTGCCGACTTTAAACCGGATCCCAACGAGCCCAGTGTGTTGCTGGCGCAATGGGATATTGTGGTGGGCTAAAGCGCCTGATCTGCGTTTTGAGTCGTGCTGCTGTATCAGTCTGAGATATAGCCGACCTTCTGGAACCATTGATAGGCGCGACTAATAGCGTCTTCCATGGGCACTTGGCTCTCAAATCCTAATTCCGAGGCGGCTTTTGAGCCGTCTAAATGTTGGCCCGCAGACATCACGGCGATGGCGGTGGGTGTCAGAACCGGTTCGGGCGCACCTAACTTCTGGTGCTTGAATATCTGTATCTTGCTGACCAGCTTCGCCAACCCAAGTGGAATGCGGCGCGGCAGCGGCTGGTCGGAAACCTTCGCGATCTGGGCAACGATGGCATCCATATCAGTATTGCTGCCGGTAAGTAGATAGCGCTCTCCAGCTTTGCCTTGCTCCGCAGCCGCCAATAACCCTTTTCCGGCGTCACCTGCGTAAATCACATTGCGCCTGCCGCCGACATAAGCCGGCAGGGTGCCGTTGGCCAGCCTGGTTATTAGCTGCCCGGTTGAAGGTCCGTAATCGTATTCGCCGAAGGTCATACTGGGAATCGCAACACACACGGGTGTACCCGATGCGCCCGCATCCATCACAGCCTTGTCCATCAACCACTTGCTCAGCAGGTAGGGATTGTTTGAAGCCGGGCGATCTGAATATTCGTCTGCCTCTGTGGCGGGTTGACCATCGGCCCGTTTCTTAAGAGCGATTGCCGCGCCCAGATAGACTGCTTGCCCAATACCGCTGGCTTTTACGGCACGCAAAAATCCCTGAATCTGCTGTTCCGCCTGAGCCACATCCTCGCGCCAGGGACGAATGCGAGTGGGATAAAAGCCTGCAGCATGGATGACCGCATCCAAATCACCAAAAGCTTGGGTTAACGATTGCTCGTTATCCGCATTGCAAAGCACGCTCTGAAACTGCAGGTGGTCCAGACTTTCCAGGTTTGACTGCTCACGGTGGAGTACGCACAGCTCGTGCCCGGCTGCCTGAACCGCAATGGCCGCATGGTGTCCCAGCATGCCGGTGGCTCCGAGAATTCCGATGCGCACTATTTGAACCCTGCGTGTTTATTCAATGACTCATCATCCTTTGCTTCAGTCTTCCATGGCGCGTATAAGCCAGGCTCGGGCGGCCATCCATAGGCGGTCGATGGTGCGCGGAGAGACTTCCATTAATTCCGCAGTCTCGGCAATCGTCATGCCGGCGAAGTATCTTAGTTTGACCACTGCAGCCATGTTGGCATCGTGTGACTCCAGGTCAGATAAGGCCTGATCCAGCGCCAGAATTCCGGCATCGTCAACCTGCTGTTGCTTGTCGGCCAAATTGCTTAGGGTAATTTCAACGTGCTCGCCTCTGCGCCGCTGGGCTAGCCGTCGTCTGGCTGATTCGATCAATATACGGCGCATGGCTTCAGCTGCTGCGGCAAAAAAGTGCTTGCGATTTTGCCATTGGGAATTTGATCCTGCGGTAAGTCGCAAATAGGCATCGTGCACCAGCGCCGTTGGCGTTAGCGTGTGGCCACTGCGCTCCATTGCCATACGATTTCGGGCGATCTGCTTTAGCTCACCATACACTGCAGCGTACAACGCCTCCGATGTTTGCTTATCTTCTCCATAAGCAGCCAGGAGCTGGGTGATAGCTGCGTTGTCTTTTGGGTGCGCCTCCATAAGGCGTATCATAGCAGTTGCCCAGTCAGGGATCGTATTATGGGAACAGCTTGGGATCGTGTTTGGGAGGTCTTCCACGCGGCGCGCGAAGTGCCTGTGTCGCAGCGCGATGCCTGGCTGCGGGAGGCATTAGCACAAGAGCCCGAACTGCTGGGGGAAGTTCAAACCCTGCTCGACGCAGACGGTCAAGATTCCATGCTGGATCGCTCGCCATTTGTTTCCGAGCAGGTTGAGGTGCCCGAACGTATTGGGCCTTACCGAATTACCGAGCTCATCGGCGTGGGCGGCATGGGTAAGGTGTTTCTCGGTAAGCGGGATGATGACGTATTTGAACAACAAGTCGCTATCAAACTTGCTGACAATGTCACCGCGGACGAATCGTGGCTGCAGCGTTTTGACTCCGAGCGCAGGATTTTAGCCAGCCTGAACCATCCTAATATTGCGCGGCTGTATGACGGCGGTACCAGCGAGCATGGTCTGCCCTATTTGATCATGGAGTATGTGGACGGTGTCCGAATAACGGAGCACTGCGAGTCGAAGCGGCTCAATCTGGATCAGGTCCTTGAGCTGTTTATTGCGTTGTGTGACGCGGTCCAGCACGCCCATCAAAAGCTGGTGATCCATCGGGATATCAAGCCGGCAAATGTGATGGTAACCCAGGGAGGCGATCCCAAACTCCTGGACTTTGGAATTGCCAAGCTCACCAATCAAAGAAAAGTGACCCAGGCGACGGAACGCTTTGGTCCGGCGGTCACCCCAGAATATGCCAGCCCCGAGCAAATTGATGGCCAGGCGCTGACTACTGCAACGGATGTTTACTCGCTTGGTGCGCTGCTGTATCGCTTGTTAACGGGAACGGTTCCGCTAGAACTAAGTCAAGACGGACTGTTGGCGCACCTGGAGCGACTGCGTGACACGACACCGCAGCTTCCCAGCGACGCCATTCGCTCGGATCATTATCTGAATCGGTTGGAACGTAATTTGCGGCGGCGTCTTCGGGGTGATCTGGATCGAATCGTCATGATGGCACTGCGCAAGGAGCCCGAACGTCGCTATGCCAGTGCTGCCGCGATGGCGGTGGACATTCAACGTGCCCAGGCTGCTCTGCCAGTGTCAGCTCGGCCAGACAGTATTCGCTATCGCATCTCGCGGTTTATCGCACGGCATCCCTTTGGGAGTGTAGCTGCTGTGGCCAGCATGGTTCTCATATCGGGATTTGCCATTTACTCGCAGCACCAGGCTAATGCGTTAAGCGATGCTTTGCATGATGCGGAGTTGGCCCGCCAGCGCGCGCAGTCTACTGCGGATTTTTTGGTTGGCATCTTTCGAGATGCAGATCCTTCCGTTACCGAGCAGCGCGATATCACGGCCCGGGAATTGTTGCATCTGGGTGAGGCCAGAATGCAACGAGAACTGGTAGACCAGCCCGAGTTGCGGCTCAACTTGATGGGTACGCTGGGCCAGGTTTACGCCAACATAAGCGAGTACGATTCTGCCTTGCCCCTGCTACAGGCTGCTGTCCAAGAGCGGAAGCAGTCTGGGCAGTTGGAAAAAGCAGACCTGCTGGAGCTGGAATTGGCTTTGGCGCAAGTCATGTTTGATCTGGAGCAGTTTGACCAGGCTCAGAGCCAGGTCGAAGCGCTGATTCCTCGCATGCGCAGCGCCTCTGAAATACCGCCGGATTTGCTAGTGCGAGCGATCGCGCTGCGCGTCGCCATACTGGGCGCGCAGGGTAACAGCGCGGCCGCACTTGAGGCAGCAGAGGTTCTGCTAGCGGAGGAAATGGCGCGTTACGGAACCCAGCATCCAGCAACTGCGGATGCGCATATTGTCCTGGGCCAGCAATTCTACCGGGCCGGTGAATATGCAAGAGCAACAGATCATTTGCGGGCCGCACTGCGGATTCATGAGAAAACCTTCGGCGCTGGTGCTCTTGCTACGGGCAAGGCGTACAGGAAACTGGGTGATGCGCAACTGCGCCTGGGAGACTTTGTTGCAGCGGAGGCATCCTATTTGGCGTCGCTGGATATATTCTCAGAGGTCTTTGGCCGCAAACACAAGCTGGTCGCACAAAACCTCTACGCTTTATCTGGCTTGTATGCGGAAAAGGGAGCCTATGAACAGGCACAAACTACGGGATTGGAGAGCGCGCAACTGTTCGCGGCTATCTACGGCACTGACAATGCCGAATACGCTAAAGCGCTGAACAATGTGGCGCTTGCGCTGCAGCAGACTGGCGCGCTGGAAGAAGCGGCGGCACATTACCATACCATTGCTACCATCTATGAGCGGGTCTTCGGTCCCGCGCATTGGAACGTGGCTGTGGTTAGAAATAATCTCGGGCTGGTGCTGCGAGACCAAGATCAATGGGACGCCGCCGCTACAGAGTTTTCTCGCGCGCTTGAGATTCTCGAAGCAGCTTACGGTGCCGAGCATCCCAACTTAGCCTACGCGCTCACCAATCTCGGTGGGGTTCGCCATATTCAGGGCGACTTCGAATCCGCCGAAAGCCATTTCGCTCGCGCGGCCAACATTCGCCGCAACCATTTACCTCCAGATCATCCGACCATCGCGACTACGCTCAGTGATTGGGCGCGCCTGCGACTGGATCAGGGCAGAGTGGATGACGCAAGGAGCATGTTGTCCCAGGCGGTGGCGACCCGCCAAGACAAGTTTGGTTTGGCAGACTGGCGTACTGCCGAATCGCAGTTGCTCCATTTCGCGGCTCAGACAGCCCCAGAGCCAATTACAGAGGATGTTGAGGAAGCCTTGGGGAACTTCCTATGCTATTTCGACGCGCGTCACTGGCGCACGAGAATTCTGCAGCGCCTGTTAACCCAGCGCGGCCGCTGGCAAGCTGTGGCGGATACGTGGATCCAGAGTCAGTCCAGTTGCACGAACAAAGTTGGGAGGGGCACCCCTGGCTAACAGGGCGCCCACAATTGCCTGCCCATCAGTAGCTGCTATGGAATGAGAATGAATATCTGTTCCACTTCGCACTGGACTCGGTTGCCATCGCTGCCTTGCTCGTTGTTGTCGATTAGGCACGCGTCGGTATTGTTCGTTGGGTTGGTGTCAAAAATATTGCCTGTCACGTTGGCGACGTTTAGCACACCGACTGAGCCGCTATCCTGCAGGGGTATCGAAAGCACATCGAAGCGTGGTTGACACAAAATGGTATCCCCAGGCGCAAGACCGGTCAGGCCAATTGAAATATTCATATACGTGCCTTGATCGGTAAGCGAGACGGGACAGTCGCTGTCGACAAACTGCAGTTGGTCTGAGAAAAAACGATCATTGAGAATGGCGGTGTCTACGGTGTCGGGACCGTTATTGGTAACTGCCAGGCCGTAAGTGATGCGGTCACCGACGCGCACCGGGTTGCCATTCGACAAGGGAGGGATAGGATCGAGCAGCGTCTTGATCAGCTGTAGATCGCTACGTGGAAGTTCTATGACCGGTCGGTTAAACAGCAGGCCGCCTTCGCCCTGGGCGCGAAATCCGCCAAATACGCCACCGGCCCCGCCGAACACGCCGCCCTTTGCGGTAGCAGTTGGCTCGAATCCGCCGGCGAAAATGCGGTCAATAAACGTGGCATCTACTGCGATGTCCGCCAGTCCAGGTGCGTCAGCGGGCAGTGTCTCTTCGGACCAACTGGAGCCATCATAGCTCCAGGCCACACCGGTATTGGCCGCGGGGCCTTTTGCGTGAGCCTGTGTGGTTGTGATGGGTTCGCGCCCCACAGCTACGACCTGCGCGCTGCCCACGCCAGCAATCCCCGTTAAAGTCTGATCCGGGCCCGCATCAGCCTGCTTGCTCCAACCGGCACCGTCAAAGAACCAAAACTCCGTAGTAGCAATGCCCTGATTCAGCGCAAAGATTGCGGTGGGTGGGAAATTGCCTGGGATACACGCCGCTTCCGGAACGTAAGCACCGATCAAGTTAAGTGCCTCGGCTATCGGTTGTTCAAATAAAGCTTCTGCGAGTGGTTCGTCCAGATTGCTCAAAGTGCCACCAGAGAAGCGCTGAATGGAACCGTCCGTTTGTACCGCTTTCACATCAGCATTGGACCCACAGAGCGTGAGTATAGGGCGGGAGAAGCCCCGACAGAATCCGCTGGATTCAGGGTCGGCAACAATGTACGGGCAAATAAAGTGGAAGCTAGAACCCAATGCCTGATAGTAAAC
>CAZVYE010000114.1:0-10980 GCA_964630895.1 uncultured Gammaproteobacteria bacterium
CCGTGATGCGAGGTGTCTTCCAGATCAAATTCCTTTCCAGACTTTAGCGACTGCACAGCGCGGTCCAGCATATCCAAATACATGGAAAAGCCGACCTCTTGAATCTGGCCACTTTGCTCGTCGCCAAGGAGTTCCCCCGCACCGCGGATTTCCAGATCATGCGTTGCCAGCGCAAACCCAGAGCCCAGCTCTTCCAGCGACTCAATCGCTTCCAGTCGCTTGACGGCATCGGCGGTCATGGCCTTTTTATGCGGCACAATCAAATACGCATACGCGCGATGATGTGAGCGACCAACGCGACCGCGCAGCTGGTGCAGCTGAGCCAATCCAAAGCGATCGGCGCGATTAATAATGATCGTATTGGCACTGGGAATATCGATGCCGCTTTCGATGATGGTGGTACAAACGAGAATATTGAATCGCTGCCGGTAGAAATCGAGCATGACCTGTTCCAGGTCTTTCTCCCGCATTTGCCCGTGCGCTACCCGGATGCGTGCTTCTGGAAATAGTTCTTCCAGTTCGCGTGCCATCTTATCGATGGTCTGCACTTCGTTGTGCAGGAAATACACTTGACCACCGCGCTGTAACTCTCGCTCCACCGCGTCGCGCAGCATGTTGGCATCCCATTGATTTACCAGTGTTTTGACGGCCACGCGGTGCGCTGGTGGTGTTGCAATAATGGACAGATCCCGAAGACCACCCATGGCCTGATTGAGCGTGCGCGGAATGGGTGTTGCGGTTAAAGTCAAAGAATCGACTTCTGCCCGCATCTTACGTAATTGTTCTTTCTGGCGCACCCCGAAACGCTGTTCTTCGTCAATGATAATCAGGCCCAAGTCTTTGAACTTGATGTCTTTTTGAATGAGACGATGGGTGCCTATGAGAATATCTACTTTCCCTTCAGCGACGTCATCCAATACCGAGCGAGTCTCTTTTGGCGTTCGAAAACGGGATAGCACGTCAATGCGCAACGGCGAATCGGCAAATCTATCCTGAAAGTTTTGAAAGTGCTGTTGTGCCAGCAGCGTAGTTGGCACTAACAGCGCTACTTGTTTGCCGGCTTGAGCAGCGACAAATGCAGCACGTACGGCGACTTCTGTTTTCCCAAAGCCCACATCGCCGCACACTACGCGATCCATGGATTTGGCGTCGGTTAAATCCGCCACAACCGATTCGATGGCCGTTGCCTGATCTTCGGTCTCTTCAAACGGAAAGCTGGCTGCGAATTTCTCGTAGTTTTTCTGATCCAGCGCCAGCTTTTCGCCACCATGTGCTTCTCGACGCGCGTAGATTTCCAACAGCTCCGCGGCTACGTCTCTGGCTTTTTGTGCGGCCTTGCGCTTGACCTTTTCCCACTGGCCACTGCCAAGTCGATGCAGCGGTGCGTGCTCTTCGCTGGTGCCGGTGTACCTGCTTATTAGCTGCAAATTGGATACGGGTACATAAACTTTATCGCCCTGTGCATATTCCAGAGCCAAAAACTCGGCTGACATACCACCTGCGTCGATGACCTCTAGCCCCAGATATCGACCCACACCGTGATCTTCGTGCACTACGGGTGCTCCCACACGCAGATCATTTAGCTCGCGGATTATAGTTTCAGGATCGCGGGCTGCTCGCTTGCGACGCGCTCGCGCCTTGGCTCTGACCCCATAAATCTGGCGTTCAGATAGAATGGCAACATTGCAATCGGCTAGCAGAACACCATTATCAAGCGGGGCTACGGTTACGGCCGCTTTTGCATCACTTTGGAGAAACTCGGGCCAGTCAGCGATCCTGGTGACCTGGGTCGCTCCAGGAAGCGTATTTACTGACTTCTGCAGGCGCTCAAATACCTGTTCGCGGCGACCGGATGAGTTGGCGGCGAACAGCATGCGGTATTCGGACAAAGGTGCCAGGTCGAAGGGTTGATCATCTTCTTCGCCGCTTATTTCTGGTGCAGGTGCAACCGCGTAGGTTTGATCGCCTTCTTGTGACCACACGATCTGTCGAAATTGCAGTAACGCCGTGTGTAATTCAGCTCGGTCGGCAAACAACTCTTGCGGTTTGAGTATTGGACGCTCTTGATCGTACCTGCGTTGTTCGTAGCGATCTTCTAGACTGGCATGAAACTTATCCAACGCTGCAGCCGAAGCGTCCTGCCATACGATCAGGGTGTTTTTAGGCAGGTATTCCAGGAGTAAATCAGTGCTGTCAAAGAACAGCGGCAGGTAGTACTCAATGCCAGCAGGGGCAATGCCATTACGAACGTCCTGGTACAGATCGCAGCGTCTCAGATCAATGTCAAAACGGGTGCGAAACGCTGCTCGGAATGCGTCTCTACCAGACTCATCGAATGGAAATTCTCTGGCGGGCAGCAGGCGGATGGCACTGACTTTGTCTATCGACAGCTGAGTCTCCGGATCAAATGTCCTGATGGAGTCCACCTCGTCATCAAACAGTTCGATGCGCAGTGGCTTGTCGGAGCCCATGGGAAACAAATCCAATAACGCGCCTCGAACTGCGAACTCGCCCCGGTCGGTAACCTGCGGGACATTCCTGTAGCCTGCCAGTTGCAATCGTTTGCGCTGTTCATCTATTTCCAACTGTTGCCCGACCTGAATATTCAAGCCGCTGCCCAAAACATATTCTCGTGGTGCCAGGCGCTGCGCCAGGGTTGTGGCTGAGAGCACGATTATCCCGCGTCCTGCCGTGGGCAGTTCATACAGCAACGCCAAACGGTCCGAGATAATATCCTGGTGCGGAGAGAACAAATCGTAGGCCAGTGTTTCCCAGTCGGGAAAATGGCGTACTGGAAATCGGCCTGCTGCAAGGCTCCGGCAGTCCCGCTCGAATACCTGGGCGTCGTGGGCATCATCGCAAACAACAACGATAGGCGCCGGGCTGGAAAGCGCGGCCTGAACTACCGCAATAGCGCAAGGCGTTGACGCCAGTCCAGACCAGGTAATTTGATGTCCTGGCTGGGCCGGTAGTGACGGATTGAGTAGTGACCGAGATGACATTGCTGGTGGTAATTTATCGAAGATTATTTAGAGGAAGAAGTTTGGGATAGCCGACGCAAACACAAGTCCAATCCAAGAATTTGCCAACCAAAGAATCTGCTTGCGCCCGCGACCGAGCAGGTCGCAGGCGCTTGCACTAACGTTGATTAGGCAGGTTCACTCTCAGCATCAGAGACGGCGTAGTTGTTCTGCTCCCCGGCAAACCAAAGCACCACAAATAGCAGTATCAGGGCCATTACCAGTGCCAACCACCACGGCAGTCCAAAGCCAACGGGAAGCGTGGCGACGAATAGGGAAACCAGGCCAACCAGCACCGCATACGGCAACTGTGTTCGGACATGAGCGATGTGGTCGCAGCCTGAGGCCATCGAGGACAAAATAGTGGTGTCCGAAATGGGCGAACAGTGATCCCCCCAAACGGCACCGGCCAGCACGCAGGCAATGGTGGAATATACTAAATGCATATCCCCAGACGGTATATCTGTGCCGGTGCCCAACAATGCCCAAATCAAGGGCACTACCAGCGGCATCAGAATACCCATGGTGCCCCAGCTTGATCCAGTTGCAAACGCGGTGGCCGCAGCCAATACGAATACAAGCGCAGGGATAACGCCCGAGGGAATATTGCCTTGGAGTAACTCAACCAGGTAACTTGCTGTACCCAGATCTTCGGTCACTGCGGCCAATGCCCATGCCAACGTTAGAATGATCATGGCAAAAAACATTCCACGTACACCTTTAAACCAGGCGTTCATCGCTTGTTTAAGGCTCAATATACGCTGGATCAAAGAAAGCGTTAGGGCAACTAGCATGCCGAGCAATGAACCCCATATGAGCGCGGTATAAGAATTGGCGTTGCCGATCACTTCGCGAATGCTGATGGCATTGTCACCATCACTAAAGATGCCCGCGAAGAATCCACGCAGCGTGGTGCCTTCTTCAACTCCCGTTACAAATAATCCGATAATTACGGTAGACACCAACGTAAATACCGGCAGGATGGCATTGATGGCGCGCTGAGGCTTTCCGGAAACCGGCAATATCGCTGCTTCTTCAGTGGATTCTTCAAGATCAGTTTCCGGCTCCACAATGCCGGTTTCCTGGGCGCGGCGCTCAGCTTTGAGCATGGCCCCAAAATCTCTGCCTGAGCCGGTGATCATAAAGACAAAGGCGATGGCAAGAATCGGGTAAAAGCTATAGGCAATAGAATTGAGAAACAGCCCATAGGCATCGACGTTATCGACGCCTAGTGTTTTGAGTGCATCATCTAGTAACCCGACCTCATAGCCAATCCACGTAGTCACGAATGCAATACAGGCAACTGGAGCAGCGGTGGAGTCAACAATGTAAGCGAGTTTTTCACGGCTTACGCGCAGCCGGTCAGTCACGGGGCGCATCGTGTTACCTACTACCAACGTATTGGCATAGTCGTCAAAGAAGACGGCAATTCCCATCGCTGCTGTGGCTATGGACGCTCTTTTTGCATCCGTTGCCCAGGTCACCATACGGTTGACTACACCTTGCATGCCACCGTTGCGGGAAATAATCCCAACCATCCCACCTATCATTAAACTGAACAATATAATTGCGGCATGGTCGCTATCCGCCAGCGCCGTTTTTACATATTTATCGAAGCTGGCGAGCAACCCGGTAAAGAGGCCCAAAATCCCATTGTCGCTGGCGATCCAGGCGCCAATCCACACACCGGCAAAAAGCGCGGGCAGTACCTGGCGAAATAACAAAGCAAGCAAAATGGCCAGCAGCGGAGGGACTACAGAAAGCCAACCCGCATGCGTGGCCTCGGCGATCTCAGTGGTCTCTTGACCCAACGCCGATCCAGTAACCAGCAGCAACAGCGCCAACAGGCTTAGTCGATAATTCATTGCATCCCCTTCAATTTTTGCGGCAAGCATACCGGAAAACGACCCGTTTTACTCCGCGCTTAACTGGCTATGTTGATCGTAAAAGGCGCACGCTGCTGCCAAGACCCGATCGGGGACCTCTAGCTGCGGGTAATGCCCTACGTCAGGCAGTTCGTGAATATCCATTTGACTGTTATTTGTGCGGAGGTATTCCACCAGATGCCCACCAGATATGGGGTCCACTAGTCCATTTATTAGCATGGTGGGAACTGCAGGCTTTAGCACCACGTCCGCCCAACGCTGGGCATGTACCTTGCGTTCGTGAAGGTACTGCAGCAGTTTTGGCATGACGCGCTTGCCTCGATTGTGGTTTATGGCAAGCCAATAGCTCTGTAACTCACCTAGTTCTGCTGGGTGGTCAGTTGAAAATATTGCCCGAAACGAGCGGAAGAACTGTTTTTGCCCGATCCTGGGCGCCAGCAAGGGTCCAATCGGTGAGGCTAGCAGCCGTTGGATCATTCTGGGTTTGTGGGCGCTGGCAATGATTCCGCCATTTAAGAGAACAGCTGCGGTGATCTCGCAGCTATCCAGACTACCATCGGCCTGTCGGGCCAGAAGCTCCTGCGCAACCGTGTCGCCGTAATCGTGGGCCAGCAAATTGACCGAACGATTGTCAGTATCAGCCAGTTCATATGCAAGCCAGTTTTGCACCAAACTGGCCTGATCCATAAGGCTGTACGGGTAGGGGTGCGGCTTAGCAGAGTAACCAAATCCCAACAGATCCATGGCATAAACCTCGAATCGTTGCTCCAGGTCAGGCAGCAAGCGATACCAGTCCCACGAACAGGTAGGAAATCCGTGTAGTAAAACGAGTTTGGGCTTGCCTGGGTTCCGCCAAATACGGGTCCAGATTGGGAAGCCTTTGTATTCCCAAAATCGACCCCTTTCGTACCATGTATCCATATTTTCCATAAGCTATCTTTACCGGCCTGCAGCAATTGTTGCAATGAGAAGATTGAAAATTGCCGAATTAGCTGGCCATAATCCCGCCTCGCTGGCGTGCCTGCTCAGCAACTGGCAGCGGAATAAGTTCAGGGATTGTGGAGATGTTTGTGAACCAAACAGAATCAGAGAGCGTAATAATTCGCAGCATGCGAGCCGAAGATAATCCTTATGTTGCCCAGCTCATCAGCCAGCTAAGCTATGAGTGTACGCCACGTCAGGCTCAGGTGCGCATGGAAAAGATTATTGATCATCCGGACTACGGAAGCTTCGTTGCCCAGGTCGATGGACAGGTTGTAGGCCTGCTGGCCGTGCATTTGAGCTTTCAGTTAACCCGAGATGGGCGGCAAGCGCGGGTCATCGCCCTGGCGCTGGACAGTCAGCATAGAGGGCGGGGCATTGGCAGCCAGCTCATGGAGCATCTGGAGTCCTGGTTAGAAAAGCAGCAAGTGACGCGAGTCATGCTGAATACGCGACTTGATCGTAGCGCGGCACACATGTTCTATGAGCGACTGGGCTTTCGCCGGACCGGCTACCGGTTTGTGAAGACTTTAGAGGACTAGTCCTCGTTTATGTAGGCGCGACCCAGGTGCATCAAGTGGGCTCGCTCTACTTCCCCCAGGAAGGGTGCCACCAAAGCCATTACCTGAAACACAGCAGGAGCCAAGGGATCGTCGCTTTCCGATTCACTGAGAAACTTCTCCCGAACCGAGCTGTAGTTGAGCCAATAGGTCGCAATAACCGTAATATTAGCGGCCAGGGCGTCCAGCTCTTCTTCACTTGCGCGCATCACGCCGGATTGAACCAGACCCATACATACCAGCTTGGCGGCGACCTGCTTCTGCCGCAGGATGTGATTGAAGTGAATGCGAATGGAACGAATTCGTTCGGTCAGGTCTACCTGGTTGCGATAGATAAAGCGATAGCGCCAGATACACTCAAAGATCAGATGGAGGAAGAACCACATATCCTCCATATCCAGCGTCCGGGATTCTGGCGCCAGCAAAAGCGTTTCCATCTCCTTTCTGTAGAGATCGAACAGCTCTAGAATGATCGCCTCTTTGTTACGGAAGTGGTAATACAGATTACCTGGACTAATATCCATTTCGTCAGCGATATGATTGGTGCTGACATTCGACTCGCCTTCCTCGTTAAACATTTCGAGGCTGGTTACGAGTATGCGCTCGCGAGTTTTCAAGCGCTACTGGCTCTTGAGCCGATTGATTAAGTCCACATACCGCTGCTTGGCTGCTGCCTGATCTGTACCCTGCAGGTTTTCCCAGGCTTCATATTTCGCCACGCCAACAAAATCAAAAAAACCAGGTTTCTCGCCGTGGACATCACCTTCTGAGCCTTGTTTGTAGAGCGCGTAAAGCTCTAGCAGTGTGTCGTTGTCTGGTCGCTCTGGCAGTTGCTTGGCGTCAACGGCGGCTTGTTCAAACTCTTGATCTAGGTCTGACATTTTGCGTTCCCCTCACCAAATTCTGGATGAAGTTGTGCTTGTAGCATGCTGCGTTTGGAGGGTCAATTGTTGTTGGCCAACTTATTACTGCGAAATCAGCAGCATACGTGGTCAGTTTGGGAAAGCGCCCGGATTTGTCGCAATCTCTTCAAATCGTACGTTATCCGGTTTTAAACGCTGGCCATCTTGCTCGTAGACCGCTATCTTTAGCATCTTGTCGAGCAGCTCGCTTTAGAGGGGAATATTCATGACCTATTTTGTTACCGGTGCCAGCGGATTTATTGGTCGTCACCTGATTGCCAAACTGCTGGAGGCGCGCAAGGGCAAAATTTATGCTCTCGTGCGTTCCTCTTCCAAAGAGCGATTCAAAGAGCTCGCCAAAGAGTGGGGCCCTGAAGCCAAACGCGTTGTGCCCATCACCGGTGATTTGGGCAAGAAGAATCTTGGGGTAAGCAAGAAGCAGCTCGACTCCATGAAGGGCAAGGTAAAGCACTTTTTCCACCTTGCGGCTGTGTATGACATGACGGCAGGCGAAGCTGAGCAAATCGAAGCCAACGTGGAAGGCACAATGCACGCTATTCAGCTGGCTGAAGCGGTGGAAGCGAAATGTTTCCACCACACCAGTTCCATCGCTGCGGCGGGGCTGTACAACGGTATTTTCCGCGAGGATATGTTCGAAGAGGCGGAGAAACTGGACCATCCGTATTTTCGCACCAAGCACGATTCCGAAGGCTTGGTTCGCAGCCAGTGCAAAATTCCTTTCCGAATTTATCGGCCCAGTATGGTCATTGGCCATTCAGAAACTGGTGTCATCGACAAAATTGATGGTCCTTACTACTTCTTCAAATTGATCCAGAAGATGCGCGATTTATTGCCATCCTGGTTCCCTGGTATCGGTATTGAAGGCTCACGCTTGAACATGGTGCCCGTGGACTTTGTGGTCAACGCAATGGACCAAATCGCACACAAGCGGGGGCTTGATGGCAAGTGTTTCCACTTGGTGGATCCGGATCCCAAGCGAATCGGCGAAGTCCTCAATATCTTTGCCCGCGCTGGACACGCGCCGCAGATGACCTTGCGTGTGGACGCCCGTATGTTCGCGTTCATTCCCAACTCCATTAAGCAAGCAATCTTCATGCTGCCGCCGGTGCGCCGGATTACCTCAATGGTTATGACGGACCTGGGTATTCCGCCGTCGGTATTGAAGTTTCTCAATTATCCCACGCGGTTTGATTCGCGCGAGACAGAAAAGGCGCTGGAAGGTAGTGGTATCAAGGTGCCGCCGCTGGAAAGCTATGCATACAAGCTTTGGGACTACTGGGAGCGCCACCTCGATCCAGACCTGTTCATTGATCGCACACTGCGTGGTCGAGTGGAAGGCAAAATTTGCGTTGTCACCGGGGCATCCTCAGGTATCGGACGCGCTACGGCTAACATGCTCGGCGAAGCCGGTGCCAAGGTTGTGCTGGTTGCGCGTAAAGAAGAAGAGCTTTTGGCGACCCAAAAAGAGATCCAGGATAACGGTGGAGATGCGGTGTACTACACTTGCAATCTTACCAATATGGATTCCTGCGACGAGCTTATCGATCAAGTAGTCGCTGATCATGGCCAGATTGATGTGCTGGTTAACAATGCCGGTCGTTCGATCCGCCGTTCCATCGCGTTGAGCTTCGATCGCTTCCATGATTTCGAACGCACCATGCAGCTCAACTATTTTGGTTCTTTGCGTTTGATCATGCGTTCATTGCCCAGCATGATGAGCCGTAAGAAAGGCCATATTGTGAATATCTCTTCTATTGGCGTGCTGAGTAATGCACCGAGATTTTCAGCCTATGTGGCCTCTAAAGCAGCGCTGGACGCGTTCTCCAGATGCGCGGCTTCCGAATTTGCTGACCAGAATATTCATTTCACCACAATCAATATGCCATTGGTGCGGACCCCAATGATCGCGCACACCAAGATTTATCAGAACGTGCCAACCATATCGCCGGACGAAGCTGCGGATATGGTTAAGGATGCAATTGTTCGCCGACCACAGCGTATCGCGACGCGACTGGGCATCTTTGCACAAGTGCTCCACAGTCTGGCACCGAAGACCACCGAGACAGTGATGAACACAGCGTTCCGATTGTTCCCAGATTCCAGCGCAGCGAAAGGCGAGAAAAGTCGGGATGAACGACCATCCAGTGAACAGATTGCATTTGCATCGCTGATGCGTGGCATTCACTGGTAAGAGAGCAGATTTGTCTTCGTCTTCACACAAAGTGGGGACGATAGCCGGTCTAAATAGACATAACTAAAAGGGAGCGACTTTGGAACTGGCCCTAATGGCAGCGGCGATAATGCTGCTTGGATTTTTCTGTCAGTGGCTGGCGTGGCGACTTCGCATGCCGGCTATTCTGTTCTTGCTGCTCATGGGCTTGCTGTTAGGGCCGGGATTAGGCTTTCTCGACCCCGACGTCATGCTGGGAGAGTGGCTATTCCCCTTTGTCTCACTCGGCGTGGCGGTCATTCTATTTGAAGGCAGTTTGACGCTGCGCTTTGACGAAGTTCGGGGCGTGACCAGTGTAATCAGAAACCTGATTACTATTGGCGTATTAATTACCTGGCTTGTGATGGCCGCCGCGGCGCATTTTCTTGCGGGCTTGCCCTGGCAGATTGCGTTGCTGTTTGGTGCCCTGGTTTCGGTAACCGGGCCTACTGTAATTATTCCCATGCTGCGCAGCATTCGGCCAAAGGCGCGAATCGGCAACATCTTGCGGTGGGAAGGAATACTCATTGATCCCATTGGGGCCATTCTGGCGGTTTTGGTCTTCGAGGCCATCATGACCGAAGATCAGGCAGAACCGCTGTTTGCCTTTTTTGAAGTGCTGATGATTGGCGGCATCCTTGGGGCATTAGGTGCAGCCGCCCTGGCCATACCGTTGCGCAAGCACTGGGTGCCAGAGTATCTGCATAACTTCTTTGCGTTGTCAGTGCTTTTGGCAGTGTTTTCGCTGTCGAATCACTATGTCCACGAGTCTGGTTTGCTCGCCGTTACGTTAATGGGAGTCATTCTGGCAAACATTAAGCACCTCCATGTAGAAGAGATTCTCGACTTCAAAGAACACCTCACGGTGTTGTTAATTTCACTGTTATTTATCCTGCTAGCGGCTCGATTGGACTTTGCAAATTTCCAAACTATCGGTTTTGTCAGCATCGTGCTGTTGGCGATTGCAAAGTTTGTGGTGCGCCCGCTGAGCGTTGTGGTTTCTTCCATTGGCTCTGGCTTGAGCTGGCGCGAACAAACGCTGCTTTCCTGGATTTCTCCTCGCGGTATCGTGGCCGCGGCAGTTGCATCACTGTTTGCGTTAAAGCTTGAACAGAACAATGTGCCTGGCGCGGAGCTACTCGTGCCGCTTACCTTTGTAATGATTATCGGTACCGTCGTCATCGAAAGCGCAACCTCAGGCTGGCTGGCAAACAGACTGAATTTGTCTGCAGCGGGCGACGACGGCGTGCTCATTCTAGGTGCGAATGCGGTTGCCAGGGCTGTAGCTATTGGGCTTAAAGAACGGGGAATGCGGGTTCTGCTGGCAGATCGCGACTGGGAATCCATTGTAGAAGCACAGCTGGCTGGCCTGGATACCTACTATGGGTCGCTGCTCAGCGA
>CAZVYE010000115.1:0-10910 GCA_964630895.1 uncultured Gammaproteobacteria bacterium
GCACGCAACGTGGACGCACCGTTCTTGACCGGCGGGGACTATAGCGGCGTTTATCCAACTGGTGCCACGGCGCTATTGAGCACTGCCAACGAACTGCACCAAAAAGGGATGGAATGGATTATTCCATTCGCGATGAAAGTCCAACATCGCCAGGATTTTACGCTTGAAGAACTGCTCGCTGCCGCCGTTGCAAACGGCTTTGAACCTTTTCCGCGCTCAGAATACGGCTAAGTTTTCTTATTTTTCGAAGCCGAAAAAAATCTGTAAGAACTGGCAAGTTGATCCGTCTCCTTGGTCACAATTAAAAAAGGAGAGGAAAACTATGTGGCCATGGCTAGCTTGTTTATCCCTGTGCGGCTTACTGTCATTGACCTCGACAGTCTACTCGTCAACCTTAGCGCCAACATCGACAGCAGAGTTCGAACAAGGTCTGATCGAATTCCGCAAGGCCAATCGTATTCAAAGCTTCTCGGTCGCGGTCAGCAGCCGCGATCGCATCGTGTTCTCGGGATCGTATGGTTTTCAAGACCATGATGCCGAAGAGTCCACCACGGCGGAAACGACCTATTTGGCGGCGTCCATTACAAAGACTTTTTCTGCCGCAACGCTGCTGGCCATGGAGGCAGATGGCTATATCGACCTACAGGATGATTTCACTAAACTGAGCGACTGGGATGGTCGCTGCGAGTGGCTGGGTCGCTCCGGCATCATCTTTGGCGGTGGCACGTTAGCGGACGGAACTATCATTGAAGCAGTGCCATGCGATACGCAGTTCTCGTTAGAACAGGTACTGTCTCATCGAGTCAATGGGCAGCCGGGCAACGCGTTCTTTTACAACCCCGTAGTGTTTGGGCGCTTGGCCAACTGGGTAGAGGAACAAACAGGCAAGCCATGGAGATATTGGATGCGCCGGTATGTGATCGAACCGGCTGAACTGAAGGTCGCTGCAGGCTGGCGGGATGCCAATCAAGCTTCAGCACTAACGCATCTGGCGCCGCCGTTTCGTCACGTGGACTTGGAAGTAGATTCCGATGGCATTACGGCATCGCCGCTGCCAAATCCGGAGCTGAACGCCTCGTCTGGCATTATTGCAAGCGCCGAAGAACTCGCTCGCTACGGATCTGCCCTGTTGGAAGGAAGAATATTGAGCCGGCCATTGCTGGATCGCATGTGGGGCATGGATGGTGGGCCGTATTCCGACAGCCCACATGGACTAGGTTGGTATCGCGAAGAGATAAACGGCCTGCAGGTATTTTGGCATGGCGGATGGTGGCCAGATGCCTATGCCGGAATGCTCATGGTTGTCCCAGAGCGGTCATTAGTGTTTGTCGCTTTAGGCAACACTGACGGAATTCATAAAGACAACCCGCTAAATGGAGCTAATGCGAAAGCTCATCCGCTGGTGCAGCAGTTCTTCGACGCTTTTGTGGCAAAGAGCGAATAATCTTTCAGAAAATTCCTGCTACCGTCTCTAAGCTCAGTGCGTTGAATCTAGTGGCTAGCGGTCCGGGGCCGTCAGGTGACAGCCCCGGAATATTAGGCGATCAGTGCGGACTCAAATTTCGTTCACGTTTACCAGTTGGACGAATTCCAGCGTCACACCGCCGCGAACGGTCAACGAGCCAGGCTGGTCAGCGTTGTCTTGAATCATGCGCAGATCCTGCTGGCCGTTTGCAAACGCGCCACCATTGCGAAAGTCTAGATGCAACTGAGCGTTGTCTTTGGCCCTTAATTCTATACCTGTACCCGAATTGCCCGACACATCCATGCGCTTCATATCGATGACCATATCTCCATCGTCTTTCGAGATGATAGAAACGCCGGTGCTTTCATTGCGTTTGGCTTCGAGCTTGAACATGGAAAGTTGCACGCCACCAAGCCCCGACTCATTTATGTCGTAGCCAGAAGCCACGTTGCTATCAGACATTAGATCGGTCAATCGACCCAAAACTGACCCATTTCCAGCCTCAAAAATCTCAAAACCATCGTCTAGCGCGCGAGTCAATTCCCCATTGACCTCAGTGGTACACAAATTGTCGACAGAAATCGGTGACGCCAGACAATAGCTCCCGGTGGACTCCATCGTGACGCGGCGCACATCTACAAAAACATCGCCGTCGTCGTCTTCGTTAAGTTCTATGGCCGCCCCGCCAAGATTTCCGAAGTAAGAGTTCTTGGCCTGGAATACGATACCGCCAGGGCCGCGCTCGTCGATACGAACAGCATCGCCGTCCGCGAACCCAAAGCCGGAATTACCCACGCTTACGTTGTCCAGATTGACAAATATTGAAGCTGGGGAACCGAAGCCTCTTTCCGTTCCACCGGGTCCACAGGTGCTTAGATCTACGCAGTCGGTAACTTGAATGGCGCGGTAACCAACGTCGAGGATGGTCACACCCTTCATATCGAGTTTTACCGTCCCCGTCTTCTCAGGGCCAATGTAAAGCAGTAAGCCAAGACCAATCCCTATGTTGTCAAAGTCAAAATCGCCCGGTCCTTGCAGAGTCAGGTTTTCGATGTACACGCTCTCTGCATTCGTAACTTGCAGCACGTTGAAATCGCCGTTGGATATGATTTTTTTATTGTTGCCAATTAACTGCAACGGTCCGTCACCAGCGTATTCCAAAACGCTGTCAATTCGAATATCACCAACCGCTGGTCGAATGCTGATCTTGTTGGCACCACTAAGAAACGCGGCCCGCAGCGAACCCGGACCATGATCATTCCCATTGGTTACAAACGCGGGATTTTCGGCCATCAAAGAGCCGCTGAATAATCCAGCAATAGCGAAAAGTGGCAAAGTTAGTAGTTTATTTTTAAACATTTTTGTTCCCCTGATAGATGAGCGCGTGGCAGCGTAGCATGGCCAGTGCGTGGTTTTCTGACTGCCAGCTAAATGTGCGCAAACTTTTTCTCGCGTGCAATATAGCCGAACGATCTTGGTAGCGAGGCTCCCGTAAGTCATGATCAGTACGGCGTGGTTGCAGTGTATTGCCACACGGACGCGCGGGAACACTCACAGTAGACGGAGAACTAAAGAATATTGTTGGGGGAACAGAGGCGGCGAGGTTGCCGCCTCTGGTATGGTGGGGGCTAGACTTCGTCTACGTTTTCCAAATCCAGCGAATTGATATTGTTGTTACCGCGTACGATTACCGTGCCACGGTTGGTCTCGTTTTCCTGAGACAGGTTCAGGCCGTCATCCGAATTACCCGTTGAGATGCCGTTGCGGAAATCCACATGCACCTGACCGTCCCCGTCTTCGGCTTCAATTTGAATACCATCGTTATCGTTAGCGGTTACATTCATGCGCTTCATGTCGACGATCACATCACCGGCATTTGCGGATGAAATTTTCACACCCTCGTCCGAGTTGCGAGCTGCGCTTACTGCGTAGAACAATAGATCGACGCCTTCGGATCCTTCTTCATCAAAATCGAAGCCTTCGTCCAGATTATCGTTGGCAAAGCTGCCAATAACCTGACCCAACAGAGCGCCTGCGCCGGCTTCGTCGATATCAAAACCGTCGTCCAAGTCGAGAACAAGTTCACCGTCATCGTCTTCCACACACGGCTCAGTTACATCCAGAGGCGCTGGTAGGCAGAATCCACCGTTATCAGCAAAACCGCTACGACGAACGTCAATATAAACGTCACCGTCATTGCCTTCGTCCAGCTCTACGCCATCTGCACCGACGTTTTGGAAGAAGGATTCTTTGGCTTGAAATACAATGCCACCCGGCCCGCGCTCATCCACTCGGGCACCGTCTGCGTCGAACTTGCCGTTACCAGCATCCAATACCAACACGTTGTTCAAGATGACGTGGATTGAGGCGTCTGAGCCTTCGCCACCGCCACCGCTGCCAGAACCACAATCGTCGCCTAGCGTACAGTCAGAGACATGAATTCCATGGTTCGCTACACCCATGACTTCCACTTTGTTCAATTCAAGCCTTACAACGCCGGACCGTTCGGTTGGAACGCCCACAAATATGCCCTTTCCTGTTCCTGCGTTTGAGAAATTGAATCCGCCAATCCCTTGGAAATTTAGGTTTGATAGTGCCAAATTGCCGCCGTTAGCAGACTCCAGCAGTGTGAAGTCACCGGAAGCAACAATGTTCTGGCCATTGCCTTGAATTCGAAGTGGCTCGGTGCCGGTATACGAAAGCGTGCTGTCAATGCTAATAATGTCCACATTAGGGCGAATGGAAATTTTGCTCGCACCAGATGCCAGTGCCGCGCGCAATGATCCTGACCCCGCATTGTTTCCATTAGTTACGAACGTTGGTGCACCAGCCATAGCTGTACCTGCACATAACCCCAGTGCCGCGACCATCGCGACTATCTTATTGTCTATTTTCATTCCAGATTTCTCCCTGTTGGCGCTTAAACAGAGCAGCCTGACAGCTAAGCTTGGAGGTTTTATTACCAAGAAATGAAGCACAGATGACACCCGACATTATCCCGCTGTCAGGTTGGTGTCGTGGTAGGCTGCAGGTCTGACTGGCTACATTTGTTCTATCAACGTAGCGATATCGAGACGGCGCTTATGATCATTCGCAAACTTCGGCTGCAACGGGGTTGGTCCCAGGAGCACCTGGCGGAACTGACCGGACTGAGTGTGCGCACTATTCAACGGCTAGAACGCGGTGCCAATCCTAGCCTTGAGAGTCGAGCTGCATTGGCTGCAGTGTTCGAAGTGGACCCTGCTACGTTTGACCCAGCAACCCGCACAGATGAAAAGCAGGAAGAAGTCATGTCAGAAGAAACCATCCAACCTAAAATCGAAACCGTGTCCAAGGACGAGCAAGAGGCCTTGGAGTTTGTAAAAGGCATCCGCGAGTTCTATACCCATGTGGTCTTGTTTGTCACGTTCAGCGTGATCTTTATATTCACCGGGAAGATTACTGACCTGTATATCGTGTGGGCCGGCTGGGCCATCGGCCTGATCGTGCACGGCCTGGTTGCTTACGAAATCATTGGTCCTTTCCTAAGCATCAACTGGGAAAAGAAGATGGTGGAAAAACGCCTCAAACGGAAGCTGTAAATCCGCATGAGCCTTACGCCCGAATACCTGGACCTGGCTATCCGGGCCTGACTACGCAAGCCCAATCAGCGGGGCCCGGTTACGCTCCGGGCCCGCAGTCCAGACAGCGGGGAGGCGGCTTGGCACCCATGTGCATCTGGTACTGCAAATTACGTAGCGCTGTGCGAACGCCTTCCTCAATTACTGGATGATAGAACGGTCTATCCAGTATCTGCGGAACAGTCAGCTCCGACTGAATGCACCAAGCCAGCAGATGCGCCAGGTGCTCAGCCCTGGGCCCAACCATTTCTGCGCCGAGAAGTTTGCCCGTGACTGGATCGCCGTAGGCTCGCAGTCGACCGACATTGACGCCCATGACCCGTGAGCGCCCCTGATCAGTCCAATCTACTTCTCCAATGCAAAACTCCTCTTCGGTATCGATTAGCTCTCGATGCGTCTGGCCACAGGTCATGATTTGTGGGTCAGAAAACGTCACCGAAATTGCTGCGCTCTTGATAAAGTTGCGGATGTCTGGATAACGCGCGGCGTTATAACCGGCCACCTGGCCTTCGTCAGAAGCTTCATGTAGCAGTGGGTATTCGGCGTTGGCGTCACCCGCAATAAAGATGTGGGAGTCGCCGCATTGGCCAGAAGTGAGCGAGTACTCCGGAATGCCTCGATCATCCAACGCAAGCGATGTGCGATCCAGACCAAGGTGGGCGACATTGGAGCGACGCCCGGTTGCAGCCAAAACGAGTTGGAAATGTTGTTCAATCTGCTCACCGTCATTCTCAAAGACGATGGCTACACCATCACCATGTGGCTTGACTTCTAACACTTGAGACGACGGGTATATTTTCATGCGTTGGGAGAACGCGTTACGAGCATCCGACATCACTTCGGGGTCGGTCAACTGAGCGATGCGACCACCCTTTCCAAACAGCGAAGTGCGCACACCCAGCCGATGCAAAGCCTGGCCTAGCTCCAGGCCAATAACGCCCGCGCCGAAAACGGCTATCGACTCTGGCAGGTCTTCCCAATAGAACACATCATCGTTAAGAATTACGCGTTCGCCGAGACCCTGCAGGATAGGTGGTACCCAAGGTGCGGAGCCTGTTGCAATAACGATAGTATCGGCAGTGACCTGATCTCCGTTACTCAACTCTAAAGTATGGTCATCCAAGAATTTTGCCTGGGCCATAACCCGGTGTTCTTCTGGCCAGTTATCTACCGCCTGTTTCACAAAGCCAACAAATCTGTCGCGCTCTGAGCGCACCCGCTGCATCACCGCTTTACCGTCTATACTGCGCTCGCCGTAATGCACGCCAAACTGCTCGGCATGATCGCCCGCGTGAGCGGCTTCTGCCGCAGCAATAAGCAGCTTTGATGGCATGCAGCCGACCCTTGCACAGGTTGTTCCGTATTGATCTCCTTCGATCAACAAAACGCTGTCGGTGACCTTACTCGCTTCGCGATAAGCGCGCATGCCAGCCGTTCCAGCGCCAATAATGGCGACGTCTACTTGTTTACTCTGACCCATTTGTTCTCCTTTGTACTGCGCAAACTTAGCGGTTCGGCTATGACGATGATGTGGAAACGAGCAATAGCAAGAGGACCGGGCAACGGGGAAGTGCTTTCAAGATTGACTCTTAAAGCAGGTAGGGCTGGCAGACAAAGGTCTTAGACGGGCCGATCTAACCGAACCGTCTGCAACGCCTGTGTAACTGTGGAAAAGCGCCGGAAAGCTAGCTGCGTAAGCCGACGCCTTTTTCCAGCAGATACATGCAAAAGCCGCCCAACAAGACAATGAACAAACCAATGACTGCATAGGCCGTGGCAATAGGTACGTCGCTAACCCCAAGAATACCGTAGCGAAACGCGTTGACCATATACAAAATCGGGTTCGCCAGTGACACCTTCTGCCAGAAATCCGGCAATAGATTGATGGAGTAGAACACTCCTCCAAGATAAGTCAGTGGCGTCAGTACAAATGTGGGGATAATAGATATGTCGTCAAACTTCTTTGCAAAGATGGCGTTAATCATTCCGCCCAGTGCAAACACAATAGCGGTGAGTACAACGATGCTGGCAGTAACCAGCACGTTTTCGATTCTCAACTCGGTAAAGAACAGCGATACCAAAAGCACTACAATACCCACCAGGATCCCGCGAAATACGGCACCACATACGTAGCCGGCCAGTATGATCCAATTGGGCAGTGGACTGATCAGAATCTCTTCAATGTGCTTGCCAAATTTGGCGCCGAAAAACGAGCTCACCATATTGCCGTAGGAGTTGGTGATCACGCTCATCATGATCAAACCCGGCACAATGAAATCCATGTAATCAAAGCCACCCATGTCTCCAATGCGGCGGCCAATCAGGTTGCCAAAAATAATAAAATAGAGCGTCATGGTGATTGCGGGCGGCACCAGGGTCTGGATCCAAATTCGCAGGATCCGTTTGACCTCTTTAATTACGATAGTCTTAAAGCCGGTCCAATACAGGCTGGCGTTGGTTTGCTGCATTACTGCCGTTTCGCTCATCCTTTATCCTCCACCAGCCGCAAGAACAGCTCTTCCAGGCGGTTTGATTTATTGCGCATGGAAGCCACGGAAATATTGTGCTGCTGCAAAGTGGCAAACAGTTCATTCAGCGGCCGACTCTTTGGCACATCGACCTCTATTGTGTGGCTATCACGCATGCGGATGTCATAGCCGTTGAGCTGCTCGGCACCGTCGAAGTCGTCCTGCAAATCCAGCACAAAAGTCTCTACGTCCAGGCGCGACAGCAAGTCCTTGATAGTTGTGTTTTCGACAATTTTGCCGTGATCGATAATGGCAATGTTGCGGCACAACTGTTCGGCTTCTTCCAGATAGTGGGTGGTGAGGATTACCGTCGTGCCCTCATCGTTAATGCGCTCTATGTATTCCCACATATTGCGACGGATCTCAATATCAACGCCGGCAGTTGGTTCGTCCAGAATTAGCAGCTTGGGGTTGTGCACCATGGCTCTGGCAATCATCAGTCTGCGCTTCATGCCACCAGACAGATTGCGAGAAAGGTCGTCCTTCTTTTCAAACAAACGAGCCTGCTGCAATTGTTCATGGGCGCGCTCTTTGGCTTCGGCACGCTCAATGCCGTAGTAACCTGCCTGATTGACGATAATGTCTATGGGCTTTTCAAACTGGTTAAAGTTGATCTCTTGGGGTACCAGTCCGATCATCCGCATAGCCATGCTGCGATTGTCGTGAATGGACGTGCCAAAAACTTTTACGTCGCCGCTGGTCGCATTCACCAGCGAGCTAACGATACCAATCATGGTGGACTTGCCCGCACCGTTTGGGCCTAGCAGCGCAAAAAAATCACCTTCCTTTACGGTAAGGCTAACGTCTTTTAAAGCGACGACCCCATTGGCATAAGTCTTATGTAGATTTTCTATCTGCAGAGCGTACATGCGGTACCCGCGCCATCAATAAGGCGCCACATTGTAGGGCAAGCCAGCCCGAGTGGCTAAGAATTGTTCTTATCTGGACTTTTTGACAATCTGAGGACTGCTTGGCAGCAGCCCCTCAGGTGAGATTGACCCTGTGTCTTATCGCGACTGGTTATCGTGTAGATCAGCGCAGGTAAATGATCACCGCGCAGCCGCTGTTGACGCCTAGTGCAATCTTATTCAGCCAAACTGTCTTCGCTTTGAATGCGGCGTATCACGCCACATGCGACGCGGTCGCCTGCGGCCCCGGACGGCTGACTCTCATAATCGTCTGGTCCAGAGTGAATCATTACGGCAGAACCATCTTCGTCGAATACGCCAGCCGGGGACGTGTCCATCTTGAGCAAATGGCTGACGTACTCAATTTGTGCGCGACCTTCTTCGTCAACGCGTACGTTGGGAAAATCACCCGGGTGTGGTCCGCCTTTTACGCGAAACCCATGTTTATGATCCGCTGCCAAATGACCACCTGCAGACTTAAAACCGGTGTCCGCATCGCAGTTACCCACCGCGTGAACATGGAAACCGTGCAAGCCTGGTGTAAGCCCACCTAAATTGGCAGACACATGGGTAAGGCCTGAATCCAATGCATTGAGTGTAACTACACCTTTGGATTCGCCATCTACTCCGGTGAGCATCGCCCGAGCCTGTTGGGCCTCGACAGTGGGAGCGGCGACAGCCACCAACGTAGTTAAAATTATCGCTGACAGCGGCTTGTGCATATCTGAGTTCCATTTTGAGATAGCCATACTTTGCCTCGCCCCCTTTGAAAATTACGTGACTATGCCCCATGTGATCTATTCTATCCTCAAGCAATAAAGTCTGTATCTATGCTCAAAATCAGCAGTGCGTTCGACGGCGGAAACATCGAAGTTATATCTTGCGATGAAACATCCAAGGCCTCTTTGTCTATCCGGGTAGACAATAAATCCGACTTCTATCAGTGGTTCTACTTTCGGGCGACTGGTGCGAAAGACAAAGATTGCGTTTTTACCATTGAGAATGCCGGCAACGCCGCCTATGCAGATGGCTGGGAGGGCTACCAAGCCGTGGCATCTTATGATCGCGAGTACTGGTTTCGCGTTCCTACGGGGTACACCGATGGCAAGTTGACCATCAATCACCGGCCAGAACTCAACTCATGCTATTACGCATATTTTGCACCGTATACGACCGAGCGGCATGCGGATCTGGTTGCACACCTGTGTCACTCTCCGTTGGTCAACTACGAGCATTTGGGCCACACCCTGGATGGGCAGGATATGGATTTACTGCGTATAGGTGAGCCCGGGCCCGGCAAGAAGACCATGTGGGCCATTGCTCGACAACATCCCGGTGAGACCATGGCGGAGTGGTGGATGGAAGGCTTTTTGACGCGATTAACCGATCCAGACGATCCGGTAGCTCGCGCATTGCTGGAGAAAGCGGTGTTTTATGTGGTACCCAACATGAACCCTGACGGCAGCCGCCGTGGTCATCTTCGCACCAACGCAGCAGGCGCCAACCTGAATCGTGAATGGTTGGAACCCACGATGGACCGAAGCCCCGAAGTGTTGTTTGTACGCGAGAAAATGCAGCAAACCGGCGTAGATTTCTGTTTGGATGTACACGGCGATGAAGCATTACCGCACAACTTTATCGCTGGCGCCGAAGGCACGCCAAACTGGAGTGACAGACAAGCCAACCTGCAGGAGAAGTTTAAGTCAGACCTGCAAGCGATTACCCCGGACTTTCAAACCGAGCATGGCTACGACGTCGACGAGCCTGGAACCGCATCGCTGAAGATGTGTACTGATTGGGTCGCCAACGAATTCAATTGCCTGGCGATGACCCTGGAAATGCCGTTTAAAGATACTACCGATAACCCGATCGCCGAGACTGGTTGGTCTCCCAGCCGCTGCGAACTCTTGGGCTCGGCTTGCCTGGATGCAATGGCAAGGATTGCGGACGAACTTTAGTGAACCAGATTACAGTCGTCATCTTTTTGCTAGCCATTCTTTCCGGCGACCTATTCGCTGGAGAGGATGTCAATGCCTTAGACTGCGAAACCTGTCCTTCAATGGTTGAGATACGGGCCGGTGCCATCGACATCGGCCATCCAACTTATCCTGAGCCTCCTTTTGTGGAGGAGGGTCCATTACAACGAGTAGAGCTTGCTGATTTTGCTATTGGTAAAACAGAGGTTACCAACGCCGAGTTTGGTGCTTTTGTAGAAGCTACCGGATACGTTACCGACGCCGAAAAGCACACCCCAATACCGGGCGTAAAAGGAAAGGGCTGCCTGGCCTTTAGTGAACGAAGGGGGTTTCGTTTTACTAAGAGGGTGAATTGGAAGACCGTGGCAGAAGATACTGGACTAAGTTTCCCTGTGGTTTGCGTTTCGTGGAAT
>CAZVYE010000116.1:0-10866 GCA_964630895.1 uncultured Gammaproteobacteria bacterium
GCATCAACGGACGCGTTTTTGCTGGTTTCAAAAGATTTTTTGTTCGCCAGCAGCTTAAAAGCGGCCGGTGCAAAATAGAACGAAACCATTGTCGTCAGCACTGTTCCGCCGGCTATGGCAATGGCAAATGGAGGCCAGAATCCGCCACCTTCCAGGATGAGCGGCATAAAACCGCCCACGGTAGTGATGGTTGTTGAGAAAATATGGCGGGTGCAGTTCATGACGCCAGCCACAATGGCATCCGCCTCTCCCCGTGCAGCGCGCGCATCGGCTTTCAATTCTGCAAGAATCACAATGGCAGCATTAATCGCCAGCCCGATTAAGCCAAGTAGTCCAATGATCACGGTAAATCCAAACGGATAGCCGAACAGAAATACACTCAACAAGCCCAATCCGGCTGCTTGTAGCGCCACTGCCAAGATGATTCCGCTGATACGGAATGAGTTGAATGACAGTACGATGACCAATATGAGTAGCGTCAAAATGACGCCAACATTAGCCATCAAATTGCCGACAGCCTCATCTCTTTCCGAAGATTCCCCGCCAATTTCAAGCGTATAACCCGCGGGCAGCGCGAAGTCAGTTTCCGCCAAATTCTGCTGAAATTCAGTTAGTACTGCGGCAGGCAGAATATCCGCCTCTAAATATGCCTCCAGTGAATTGACTCTTTGTCCGTTACGCCGCGCAATTTCGCCGCGGCCAGGGCTAACATCCAAGTCTGCTATGGCGCTTAAGGGTAAACCAGCCATAACGTCGCTAGACGGCGTACGGTTGGAGCGAAGATAAAGCCCACTGAGCTGATCTAAACCGTAGCGCTGTTGGTCGGGCACTCGTACGGTAAGAGGTATCTCCTCGGTAGATTCCACAATCGATCCGCCTGATATGCCGTCGAGACTATCGCGCACTTGAGCTGCTACATCACCAAGCTCAAGGCCAGCTTGTCGTGTTACTTCTTCTCTTGCTCGTATGGTCACTTTTGGTCGAGCACTGCTGAGACTGGATCGCGTATGAGTCACATGGGCGGTTTGCGCCAGCCGCAATCGAATCTCGTCACCGATGGCGGCTAGTCTATCCAGACTCGGACCATAAACGCGCAACTCAACCGGTGCATTAAATGGTGGGCCTTGCTCCAGTTTGCGCACCAGAATTTGGGCGCTGGGAAACGCCTCGTCCAGCTGGTTTTGCAGCCGCGGAATCAGTTCATTGGTTGCGCGAAAATCGGTCATCTTGATCATGCCCTGCGCGAACTCACCAACGCCGTCTTTGTTCCAACGCAGATTGTAGTAAAAGGGCGGCGCATTACTACCAATAAACCAATGTTGGGCCTCCAGATCGCTCTCGCTGGCTAACTCAGCACGGATACCGTCGACCACAGTCTTGGTCGCAGTAATGGAGGTGTTGGGCTGCATGCGAACCTCAATCTGAAACATGTCCCGATCAGACGGTGGGAAGAACTGTTCGGTCATGAATTGGGCTGCGACAAATCCGAGTACGGCCACGGAAAACACCAAAGCCATCGCCGTCTTGGGAAAACGCAGGGCCAACTTGATGCTGTTAGCAAAACGCTCAGCCAGTACGGGAACTGCAACACCACGGTCAATCCAACCCTTGCCTTGACCAGCATGCTTCCGGAAAACCCGTCCTGCCAATCCAGAAATTATGGTATGAGAGATGATGTATGAACCCGCCAGCGCAAACATGACTGACAGCGCTATCCCGCCTACAAATTCGCCGGCAGGGCCTGGCATCATGGCAATCGGTGCAAAGGCCAGAATGGTCGTTAGGGTTGAGCCTAATAAGGGCAGCCATAAATGACGTATAGATTCTACTACTGCGATAAGCGCACGCTTGCCCTGCTGACGTTTGTGCTGAATCATGTCCACCATAACAATGGCGTTATCAACCATGATGCCCAATGCAACCACCAAACCTGTGACGGACATCTGGTGGATGGGCAAGCCGATCATGCGCATACACGCCAGCGTAAAGAGTGCTGTCAGCGGCAGTGCCAGAGCTACTACCAACGCGGCACGCCATCCCAGGGTAACCAGCAAAACACCTACGATCAGTAGAAAACCAATGAGCACGTTTTCGGCCAGTGAGCCCAATCGGTCTGCGGTATAACCTTCCTGATCAAAAATTATCTCAGTGTGAATGTTGTCCGAGGCCGCTTCACTGAATTCGGTTACGGTCTCCCGCACGCCCGCCGCCCAGTTGTCCACCCGGCGATCCGGCAGCATACGTACCGCCACCACGACGCCAGGCTCACCGTGGATAAGCGCTATTTGCTCCTGCGGGGTTTGCACAGCGCGGTAAACTTTGGCCACGTCGTCGACTCGTATCGTTTGACCATCACCAATTACGGTCAGGGGAACTCGCCGAATCCGCTCCAAGCTATCGAACTCGCCAGCTACTTCCACCTGTAGTTCCAGGTCGTTGTTACGCAGAGTCCCGGACGACACTTTGGTATCTGCGCTCTGCAGCGCCGCCGCTACCGCACCAGCGCTAAGGCCTGTCTGGCTCAGCAGCCGAGGGTCTATCTCAATGCGTACCTCTTCTTTGGGTGCACCAAAGACTTCAACCAAGTCGGTTCCAGCAACCCCACGAATTCGAGTTTTCAGCTCGTGAGCGTAGCGATTCAGAATCGCGACATCCGCTACTGATTCGTGATCCCATGTCAGAGCGATCTGCATGGTAAAGGCATAGCCGCGGTCGTCATCAAATTTCGGTGGCAATGCACCCTGAGGAAGCTCGGCGCGTACATCCTCTACCTTGTCTCTAGCCCGCGACCAAACGTCTGCTGTTTCGGTCACCGAATCCAGCAATTCGATCGTAACTGTTGATGCACCAGGCCGAGAGACGGACCAAATATTCTTGACCTCGGGTAGTTCTCGTAGCGCATTCTCAATGGGTTCAGATACCAACGACTCCACCCGCTCGGCGGTCGCACCAGGAAATGCGGTGATTACGAAAGCGAACCGGTTGAGTACGCGCGGATCTTCGGTGCGCGGCAACGTCGTCAACGCAGCCAAACCAGCCACCATCAGTAACGCGATGGAAAGGACTAAGAATCTACCGTTACGTAAATAATCCGCTAGCATGGTGCTACCTCAGTGCGACTCGTTGGCTAATTACCACTTTCTGTCCAGGTACAACCCGATGCAGCCCGTTTGCCAGCAACCACTCGCCATCAGCCAGCGCACCATTAACGTAGGCCAACTGACCGTCCGCGTAGGCAATGGATACATCTCGCGCGACGATCTTTTGCTTAGCATCGTCGTCCTGCTCGAGCACATATACCTGCCATAGCCCACGAATCCCTTCGGTTATGGCATTGAGCGGCACCCAGAAACCCTCACCTTCCACCCTTTCATGCAGTGTCAGATAAGCTTGATCACCAGCAACCGCTGGAACGTCCGCTGGCAGAGCTAGCCGAACGGGGACCGTAAGCGTCGATGCGGTTACATCGTTACCTGCACTCAATACTGTGGCCTGAACCGTATCACCAGCAAACGACACAGGTAAGGGTGCGCCAACGGTGATTTCTTTAACTAGCCGGACCGGAACACCCACTCGTGCTTCCATGCCACCGGATTGCTGAATACTGAAAACTGGTGCCCCAGCGTCGACCACAACACCTTCGTCGACCTGGCGCGCGCTAATCCGGCCCGCATAAGGTGCTCGGAGTTCGGCCTTGTCCAAGCGTAACCTCAGGTTTTCAATGCGTGCTTTGGTTTCTGCCCGGTTAGCAGCCAGCCTCTTGGCTTCGCTGCTGAGTTCATCGGCGCGCTGTTCTGCGGCAAAACCTTTTTGCCTTAAATCTGAAATGCGTTCGCTGTTACTGTCATTGAGCTGGATTTGAGCTTTTACATCCTCGAGCTGAGCTGCAAGCTGCTCGAGCTCCGTTTTGATCATGCTGGTGTCCTGAGTTGCCAGGATTTGTCCAGCGCTCACCACCTGGCCCTCGTCTACCACAATATCGCTTAACTTGCCTGGGAACTCGAAACCTAAGACTGAACTTTGACCTGACGTAATCAGCCCCGCAAACTGCCGATCAACTTCATAAGCCTGCTGTTTTGTAACCATATAGGCGCTAACCGGTAATGCATGCGCTGCGTCTTGCACCGCATCGCCGTCAGCCGTCTCTGGGTTATCACCACAGCCGGCAATTGCAGCAGCCAACAGCAGAATTCCAAACTTTTTCATCAACTTACTCATATCCATCAGGGATCCAATCAAACTATACTGTCCAGTCTAGTTTAGAGTATACTTAAAATAGACTGGACGGTCTAGTTTTATGACACTTTGTGTATAATTCTTGTATAGTGCTAAGGAAGGACCGCTTCGAGTCCGTAAGAAAACAGGCAATGAACGAAACGATTACTAAGGGTCGCTCGAAAAGCGCAACCAAACGCCAACAAATTCACGAAGCTGCCGTCGCGCTCTTTTTAGACAAGGGCTTCGACAATACCAGCATGGACGAAGTTGCCGACCAGGCCGGCGTATCCAAACAGACGGTTTACAGTCATTTTAAAAGCAAAGAAGAACTCTTCAGCGCATGCGTAAAAGAAAAATGCGCAAGCTATCAGCTGACGGAATCATTCTTTGAAGCGGACCGCAATGTAGAAGAAATGCTGACGGAAATTGCACTGCGATTTAGTGACATGCTCTTAAGCTATGAGGCGGTCCGAGTAAAACGAATACTCTGTGCATCCTGCGAACAACAGCCTGAGCTATCCGAGCTGTTCTATCACGCCGGACCGCAGAATATGTTGGATTTGATGACAGATTATCTGACTCAGCTTGCCGAAGACGGCGCGCTGAATATCGATAATCCAAGCTTCGCCGCGCGCCAGTTCCTTTATATGGTCCAGGGCGAAAAACACATGCGTACCTTACTCAACGTGGCCGGTGGTCCTAGCGAACGTGAACACAACGACTATGTTCGGGACTGTGTGCGGACTTTCATGCGTGCGTTCGGCCCAGACCGGACCAAACCCTAAATTTCCGCCACTATTGCGCTATCCTGCATGGGGTTTAGTGATAGGCAGTTTCTGCAGTGATTTTGCCGCGGAAGATGTAGTAGGACCAAATGGTATAGCCTAGAACTACCGGTAGCATCATCAGCGCGCCCACCAGGGTAAAGCTTTGCGTAGATTTCGGCGCTGCTGCCTCAACCACCGTAAGCTGGAAGGGGACAAGATAGGGCCAAAGGCTAACTACCAATCCTGCGAAGCCCAGCACAAACATCAACATGGCAGCAACAAACGGTTGCCATTCCGCTTGGGCTTTAACGCTGCGCCAAAGCCAGATTCCGTTTATCGCGGTGATCAGAGGCAGCGGTAACAGCATCCAAATGTTATTGCCGCTAAACCATCGCTGGTAGTAATGATCTGAAAGAAACGGCACCCAGCAGCTCACCACAGCCATAAAGAGGATGATCCCAACCACCAGTTTTAACGCCATGTCCCGCGACAGATCGCAAAGCTCGTCATCGGTTTTTAGAATTAACCAGGTTGCTCCTAACAGTGCATACCCTACCGTAACTGCCAGTCCACACATCAAAGGAAACGGTGCCAGCCAGGCAAACGCGCCGGCATCTATGGCCAGACCGCTCACCAAGGCACCCAGCATGATGCCTTGGGCAAATGCTGCAATCAGCGACCCACCAAAAAATGTCCAGCCCCAAAGCTTTTTACTGGCAATGGCTTTGAACCGAAATTCGAAGGAAACGCCCCGAAATACCAGCGCCAGCAACATCAGCAACACAGGCAAGTACAGTGACGACAGAATTGTCGCGTAAGCAGAAGGGAATGCTGCGAACAGCCCCACCCCACCCAATACCAGCCAAGTCTCATTACCATCCCAAATAGGTGCAGCAGTATTCATCATCAGATCTCGCTGATCTTCAGACTTGGCAAACGGCATCATCACACCCAAGCCCAGTACAAAGCCATCGAGCAAGACATACATGAGTATGGCAAAACCCATAATAAGGAACCATGTAAGCGTTAATGCGTCCATCATTCTGCTACCGATATGGGGCGCGCCGGTGACTCTGGGACGCTGTCATTTGCTACATCGTCGTGGGGACCAGGCCCCTTGCGCAAAAGCTTGATTAGATACCAGGAGCCAGCACCGAAAACAAAGGCGTATACCAGTACAAACGCCAGGAAGGAGGTCAGGACTTCACCTGCCGATACCGCGCTATGCGCATCGGCAGTGCGGAGCAAGCCGTAGACTACATAAGGCTGTCGCCCGATTTCTGCGGTATACCAACCCGCCAAGATCGCGACAAACCCACTGGGGCCCAGCAAGATCAGATAGCGGTGCAACCAGGCATTGGTGGCAAGGTTGCCGCGCCACCAACTTATCCCAGCCCATATGGCGGCCAAAAGCATCGCTACGCCGACTGCAAGCATGACTCGAAACGCAAAGAATACTGGTTTAACTGGCGGCCGATCGGCCTTCGGAAAATCTTTGAGCCCAACTACTTCGCCGTCTATATCGTGCTGCAAAATCAAACTGGCAAGCTTGGGTATCCCCAGCTCAACGTGATTTTTTTCAGCGGTTTCATCAGGCCACGCAAATAAAATAAGCGGTGCGCCCCGTTTTGTCTCCCAATGCCCCTCCATGGCCGCCAGCTTTGCTGGCTGATGCTCCTGGACATTCAGCCCGTGCAGGTCGCCTGCCAGAAACTGTAGAGGCACCACTAAACACATAAATGCCGCGGCGTTCTTTAACATCAACTTGGCACAACTCACATTTGTGCCTCGCAGTAGATAAAAAGCGGCAACCGCAGCAATAGCAAAAGACGTAGTCAAGAACGCAGCCAACACCATGTGCGCCAGCCGGTATGGGAACGACGGGTTAAAAACGATCTGCCACCAGTCATCTGGAAAAAACACACCATCCTGCAAAACATAGCCCGCCGGCGTATGCATCCAGCTATTTGCAGATATTATCCAGAAAGTGGATATGAGCGTTCCCAATGCCACCATCACGGTGGCAAAAAAATGGACTTTCTTACCTACTCGGTTCCGCCCAAACAACATTATTCCCAGAAAACTGGCCTCCAAAAAAAATGCCGTGAGCACTTCATAATTCAGCAGCGGACCCAGAATATTACCCGCCCTGGACGAAAGCTCTGCCCAATTAGTGCCAAACTGAAAGCTCATTACTATCCCGGATACCACACCCAGGCCGAATGACAGCGCAAAAATCTTTACCCAAAAATCGTACAGTCGTTGATAACGGTCATCATGGGTCAGCAGCCAGGCGCCTTCCAAATAGGCCAACCAACTGGCAAGGCCGATGGTGAACGAGGGAAAGATAATATGAAACGAAATCACGAAGCCGAATTGCATTCGAGACAGGAATAGCGGATCAAAATCCATGAGCTACTACCTAATGCGGCGGGTGAAGCCAGTAATTACAGTCTACGCTTCTCAATGTAATTAAAAATTGATATTTAGCACCACATAGATTAGCAGAAGTAATTCATTTCCAGGATTTGGCTCAAGTATTAGAACTGATAACGAAATTCTAAGATGACTCGATGGAGATGCTCTGAAAGATCATCACGCCGCTCACGAAAGAGCGATAGTCGCCCCGAAAGTTGCTCGCTAAACCCGTATTCGGCCCAGGCGGAAACGCCGCGCATTCGGCTGGGAAACCACCAGTCATCGTCATTAAAGGCAGCCATAACGGCATCTGATTGAACGCGTTGCCAAACGAACCCGTAGGCGAAGTCGCCGGCATTTCCTCGCTCCCCAAGAATCAGGTCCAGCCTGGCTGCATTCTCTTCATCTTCTGCACCAAAGTTGTGGGCCAGGTCCAACCATATCTGGTAAGAAAAATCCGCGACGACACCGCGATATCCTAGTTGCAGGTCTGCGATTTCAAAATCACTGACCAAAGCTCCATTGAGTCGTCTGTTGGTACGCGTTCTACCATCCGCCAAGACTTCGTTGAGTTCATCAAACTCCACGTAGCTCAGCAGAGCTGACCAGCCCTCCGGGGCACCGGCATTGCGCCGATAGCTAACCTGCAATCCCTGCAACCGACTCTCATCCTCATCGATATGCAGGGGCAAGAAGTAACCACCCGAAAACGTTAACAGGTCAAATTGCCCAACCTCAAAATCCTTCAATGCACCAATTCCCGCGGGCCGAAAATCTGGGTCCCAAAGCAGAGGAGACAAAACCATAACCAACGGCGTTCTGCCAATTTCTATAAAACCATCCTGGCTGGGCGCATAGCGTGCATAAAACTCGTAAAGATCTGCTGCGTCTGGCTCTTCGTTATCCAGGTTCTCAACAGCATCAGAATTTGACTCAGTACTTAGCCTGCCACGTACAGCGCCGCCGAACTCCCAGCCAGAATCAAATACTTTGCGCAATCCGTACACCAACTGAGCTTCTGCTCGATCAAGGTCGGAGCGATTGCCCGGCAAATCCTGAACATGGTCCCCGCGAATCGACCAATGCCCGTAGCGTTCCCATGTCGCCACATCATCTTCCATTGCGAACTCATCCTGGGCAGCCACGGTTGCACAACAAACACTTAGTATGAGGGGGAGGTATCTCATGCGCGCAATTCTGCCAATCGCTGTTGCAGAGCTTCAGCGGATGCCAAGCGTGAATCCGGCTGCGCCGCCATACATTCCACGATTAACGCCTCCAGCGCTGACGGAATCTCCCTCCATACTTCGTGGGGCCTGGGCCAGTTTTCCTGCACCTTGGCTATATAAACATCATTAACCTCTTGGGATTCAAAGGGGCTTATTCCGGTGAACATCTCATAGAAGAGCACACCACATGCGTAGATGTCTGTGCGGCCGTCTACCTTGCGACCCTCCATTTGCTCGGGGGACGCATAGCGAACTGTTCCGACAAAAGTATTGCTATTGGCCTCTTTATCCAGCTTGTGCTCCGGTAACGCAATACCAAAGTCCATCAGTTTTGCGTTGCCATTGGGTTCCAAGATAACGTTCTCCGGTTTCACATCTCGATGGATAACGCCTTGGCTGTGAGCCACTGCCAAACCTGCTGCTAATTGCCTCGCGATGCGCAGGCCTGCAGATACCGGAATTTGCGGGCGCTGATGTAATAAATAACGAAGCGTCATTCCCCGCACATATTCCATTGAGATATAGGGCGTGCCCTCATGATTGCCGAAGTCAAACGTTCGCAGGATATTGGGATGCGTAATCTTGCGAGCCAGTCGCAGCTCTTCTTTCATCTGCTCCAATTCAGCAGCATCGGTACTGGCGACATCGATTAAAGTCTTCAGCGCGACCAGGTCGTCCAGCTCCTTATCTCTGGCTTTGAACACCGTACCCATACCGCCCTTACCTAGAATGGACATGATCTGAAACCGGTTAGCAAACTCCTGACCGGGCTGAATACCAACTATCGGTTCGCTGGATATGATGGGATCCACATTAAGTTCCAGTTCACTGGACTGGGCAATGGACTCTAAATTCTTAGCTTGGAAACCATAGTAAGCCTTGCCGCTCACGCGCCCTTTAATGGTCTCCAATGTCAAAAGGTTACCGGGCAAGCTACGACCAGCCTGTGGCGAAATGAGCAATACCTTCCCCCGAGATTCTTCCAGCAGCAGGTCCACCTGCAGGCTTGGTTTGCCCAAAAGTATGCGACTTATCCCCTCGCCTGTATTAACGCTACCGCGATCCACCTCACCGTCTGCAATAGCCTGCGCCGGCTTCGCTTCTTCGAAATGGTCAAAAACAATTGCTGCCATCCGTACCGCGGCAATCGCGGCGTCCTCGCCGTCAAAACTCAACAGCGCACGATGACCCATAAAATCTTCAATGCTGCCGCCCAGCGCCTTGGCATACTGACCCATCTCGTCCAACATGGCCTGCAGCATGGCCACATTATCTTGCGCTGATTGATCCCGCGCGGTAGCAGCTAACCCACGAAAGTCTACTGCTAACAGCGTGACGTCTCTACGCCGGGGCGACTGCACCGCAGTGGTCTGAATGGTCGCAGTTTCTTCGACGCCTGGATCTGGAAGATAGCGGGCCAAATCTGAAACGTAGCTCTCCATGTCCTCACGCGCTCTCAGGTCGGCAATAAGTGCTTCGAATGCCTCTCCGAGCTGACCAATCTCGTCAGTGCCGTGCACGCCAAACCGCTGCTTGTAGTTGCCCGCTGCCGCAGAGGTGGCCACGCTGGCTAGTCGCGCGATGGGTTTTGCGATATATCGCGACAACAACAGGGTCAATAGCAAGCCCAATAGAATGGCTACGGCCCCCGCAAGGATGATGCCTTGCTGCATTTCCCGAAAAGCCCGGGTAACCTCGGCACGATTTAACAAGGTCAATGCCGCCGCTTGGATATCGGAATCACCATCGTCCAACAGCTCTCCCTGAACCACCCAGCTGCGACCGCTGGCATCACGAACCGTTTGACGAATAATGGGGGAACCTTGCAACTGAGTCAGCAGCAGCGCTGGATCGCCGATGGCCGCCAGTACCGATCTAGCCTCATTATCGTCGACCGAAGCTGCCACCAAACCGGCATCACTGATCCAGATCATGTCAGAACCAGTCGCGCTTTTCAGTTCGTCCACCAGACGATCATCAACGCGCAGACCGGCAACCAGAAAGCCATTAAGATTTAAATCGCTCTCCAAGGGAACCATAGCCACTTGGTATAGCGACCCACTTTCGTCCCGATAGCCGCTGACGGGAATCAAATCTTCAACAAGCTGGGCTACCAATGGGTCGTTGGCCAGAGATACCTGCTCGTCTCCGATGGGCCTTTCGCTGTGGGCCACCAGGTTGCCGTCCGCATCCAGCACCATCGCCATGTCAAAGTTTAAGTCGTCCTTACGTTC
>CAZVYE010000117.1:0-9024 GCA_964630895.1 uncultured Gammaproteobacteria bacterium
CGTTCGTCAATTTCTATTTGTACAGCCCTTTGCACGCCTTCGTGTTTCAGCACTTCTTTCAGCGTGCCGCAATCGCCGCCACCAATGATCACCACGTCTTTGGGTTGCGCATGGGTAAACAATGCCGGGTGACTCATCATTTCGTGGTAGATGAAGTTTTCGCGGCCAGTGACCATCCAGCAGTCGTCCAAAGACATTAGTGGCCCAAAATCTGAGGTCTCAAATATTTCTATCTTCTGATAGGGCGTGGTCTCTTCGTGCAGCTTACGTTCGATGCGAAACCCAATCGCACTGCCCGACGCATCGTGTTGTTCATAGACCCAAGGGGTGTCGCTCATATAATTGTCCCAATAAACCGCTTATCCGCGCCAAAAAAAGGAATGAGTGTATCTCGACGTGGTTGTAAGTGCGAAACCTTCTTCGTACGAAAATTGCGCTAATTCAAGAAACACCGGAACCAGAAGCCCCAATTTATGTCTTTGAATGTAACTTTTACGTAATTGGCTGCGTCTAATGGGTACAACAGTCAAAAGTCAGGTCGGTCTAAGAGCGGCAAGTCAGGTATTTCACTTTACCGCGTAATCCTGGCTATTCGGCTTTAGGCACGCGACGCGGCATGCGAAAGTTGGTAAATTCAAGACAGTTAATCCGACGCCGCAAATAGGGATTAAGGGCACACTATAACCATGCCAAGCAGATCATTCTTAGGCGCTTTATGGGCAGAGATGCACCGCCGCAAAGTTGGCAGGGTTGCCGGTGCCTATGCTTTGGTAGCCTGGATTCTGATGCAGCTGGGCGAAGTCACTTTTGGACCATTACAGTTGCCCGAGAGGCTACTAACGGTTCTTATTCTTGGACTCATTCTGGGATTTCCACTGGCTGTGGCGTTGGCATGGTCGTTTGAGATTACGCCAGATGGTGTGCGCCGCGAGAAACTTTCAGCCGATAGCCGTAAAGGCTTGGGGTTCGTTGTGATTGGCGGAGCGGTTCTGTTCGATTTGTTTGCGGGCTACGGCTTGTATCAAGTGTATGCGCCAACGGTCGAGGGCGAGCCTGAGGTTCTGGTTGCAGGCATCCCCGACAACGCGGCCAATCTGGTCGCTCAGCAAACCGCTCCCGCAGCAACGGTTAATCGCCCTACGGCAAGCGCGTTCGAGATTCAGAGCCTTTATGTAGAGGCGCGTCAGCTTTGGCGTGAACGCACGCCGGAATCCTTAGACCTGGCCATTGCCACTTTCAAAGAAATTATTGAGAAAGACCCGCAGTACGCGCCTGCATATTCTGGATTGGCGGATTCGCTCTTACTCCAGGCCAATTACGGCAATCTATCCATGGCTGACGCTATAAAAGAAGCGCAAAGTGCGGTGGAAATGGCGCTGAATCTTGATGGTCAGTTGGCCGAAGGATTTGCATCTTTGGGATTGTTGCACTGGAACCTGGGTCGTTTTCGCAAAGCTAAAGCCTACTTTGAACGGGCTATTCGTCTGGATGTTGAAAACGCAACGCCGGCACGTATGTGGTTAGGCTCCATGCTGGGTCAACAGGGGCGGGTTACAGAAGAACGCCTGCTGCTGGAGGAAGCCTGGGAGCACGATAAGCGAAACCCCCTGATAAAGATAAACTTGGCCTGGAATGCGGCCCAAAGGGGCGATCCGGAAAGCGGCCACGAACTGCTCGAAGAACTTTTGGCCACATTCCCAACCAATGGAATGGTTTTGCGCACTATGGCTGCCTGGGTTGCTCAGCGTAGTGAATTCGCAAGAGCCATTGCGCTGCTTCAGCGTGCTAGCGAAGTATCGCGAGATGAACCAGTCAATTTAGCTAGTCTAGCTCACATCTACCTTACGTTAGGAGAGGTCGGGCAGGCGGCAGCCGTACTGCAGGATGCTAGAGAGATTGGTTCTGACAACGAAGCGGTTGTGATGGCGTACGCTCGTTATTTGCTGCGCACCGACCGGTTGGATGAACTGCGACGGTTCGCAAGTGGCAGGCTTGAGACCAGCAGCAATGCCATGGTTGCCACAAAGGATGGGATGATGCCTCGGTTTTGGTTGGCTCAAGCCGCGTTCCAAGAAAATCAATGGGGCGAAGCCATGGAGAACCTCGCGTTTATTCTTCACGATGCAGAATTATTGCCTCCCGCATTTGCCGCCGACGCTCTTACATGGCGTGCAACGGCAGAATATGCGCTGCAAGAGGAAAGCTCGGCTGTCGCAACGCTAGAGCAGGTAGACAGCATCATCAAGCGATTGAAAATCCAGGGCGTGCAAAGCCCAGAATTACTGTATCTAGAGGCGTGTTGGGCGGCACTCAGTGGCAAGTCTGATATCGCAATGGACAACCTGGCCGCGGTCAGTGAGGCTGTGTTCCTGGAGGTCTGGCAACTAGAACAGGACCAGCGTCTGTCAACGCTCCACAACGAACCCCGGTTTGCTGAATGGATGACTGAGCTGCGAGCAGAAACCGCAGCGGTTCAAGCTAACCTGTCCCAGCAAGTTGCGGCCCAATAGCAACAGGCTAAAAGTTTTTCCCGGCCAACGGCGCGCATCGGCGAACATCGTTTTCCCAATTATGTAGCGCTGCTGCGCAAAGTGTAGGAACGGTGATGATTTTCCCGCGCTGGCGGTCTACACTAAACCCTTTCCTCAGGGTAACAATTAAGACTATGACTAACGATTGGTCTGAAGACTTTGTGTTTCGTTTCGATCCTGAGATTCTCGGCCAGCTGTTCATGCCCAAGGCAGGTACGTTTGAAGTATTTTCCGAACCTGTTGAGCTGTCCGAGTTTGTTGTAGACCAAGTAGAAATTACCGGAGAAAGTGGTCGCTGTGTCTTAGCCTACTCGGAATGGGAAGAGGACGACCCGCTAGGAGAGGGTAAAGTCTGGGTGAGCGAATTCTCTATTGCCTTGACCTGCGGTGAGACCACGGCATTTGCGACTTATTCCACCAGTTTTCGACCGGAGCAAAGAGACGCCGGCATCGTCATGGATCGTTTGCGCAAAGATGCAGAAGAAGATTTTATGCTGTGCGCTAAACTGCTTGGGCGATCGGTGCGACGTGATTTGGTTGTGGACGAAGACATGCCAGCACGCGCCAAGCCGGGCGCTAACTTGCATTAAGTCAGTTATTCCCAGCGCCACTTCTACGAAACACTGGAACCACATAGTCTGCCGAAAAATCTACGCCAGGCGTTTCTGCCTTTGCGATTAGTTTCCATTCGATGCGATTGCGCGGATTGGAATCGTCGCTTTCCAGTGCATCCGGTGGTATCGCAATGCTCACATCAATCTTGCAGCGATTATTGGGGCCTAATTTGGCAATTCTAGAGGTCGTCTCATGCTCCCATAGTGCTTCAGTCCGGGTCGACGTATTCTTGCCCGAGCGCACGCGTTTAACACGATTACATACCAGCTTCAGGTTCATCTCTCGTGCATCAATCTCGTTGGGAGATTCGATGGTCGCCAGCAGTCGGCCACCGGGTTCAGCGGGAAAATAACTGCTTACCAGTTCGGTCTTGCCGTATCGGCGCCATTTTAATACTGCTAACAGCGCGGCATAGATTAATATCGCTCCGATCAACGGGAATAGATAGACCAGGTAAGCAAGCCAGCTCTTGTTGGAGTCGTCTACGGTCACCATGATCGCGGCAGGCCAAGAAATGATGTTCCAGAATGACGCAAAAACGATCAGTACCCACATCCCAGCCTTGTTCCCACAGCTGATTCGCCCATCCTGCCAGTCGGCCTTCCATTTCCAAGGCTCACTTGGGTGATCGGACTTTAGCCGATTTTCTTTTGCAACCATTTTGCCGCCGAAGAAACCCATCAGCATGATGCCTAGCCCAACACCGCTAAAAACAACAAAGAACAACAACAAAAACGCAAACATCCCCCAGCGAATATTAGGTTCCAATACGGCGTCAGCGGGTGAGTCAGGATTAACGTAAGCGGTAATGGCCGAGCGCTGACCTTCCTTGTTCTTCAGGCGATTGTATAAATCCTGATGATAGCTGCCGACGTTGTCACTGCCGGATGAGAAGTCTATCTGGTCAGACGTATAGGTTTGCCCACCAAACTGATAGGAGAAGCTGCCGGAAGTTGAATAGGTAGTACTGCCATCGCTAGTGGAATAGTTCAGGTCAATACGGTCCAGGGTTGCTGGAACCTGTTTCCAGGATTGAGCCTGGTGGGAATTGTAAAGCTGACTGATGGCAAAAAAACCAGGCAGGCATCCCGCCAGGAAAAACACAGACCCAAACAGGATCAGACAGCCACTACCAGTACCTTTTTGCTTTGCCATAGATTGCCCTCCAAAGGTATTTTGGAGGGCAAACGTTTTGCTGGCAAGCGCCCAGCAGAATTGCCGGGCGCCAGAGGTTTGACCAGGGCAGGATTACTGGCTGGTAATGCGCAGTTCTACGCGACGATTCTTCGCTCTACCCACATCGGTATCGTTGCTGACTACCGGGTTGCTTTCACCGTAACCACGAGTGGTCAGCCGTGCAGCGCTAATACCACGGTTGACCAGATAGTCACGCACCGTTTCGGCACGCTCACGAGACAACTTCATATTGTAGCTGTCGCTGCCTACCGAATCGGTATGACCGGCAATCTCGATCTGCACGTTTTCGTGCTTCTTCAACGTTGCAACGGCTTCATCCAGTTCGTCGACCTGGGTGGCCCGCAGCTTGGCGCTATCAAAAGCGAAGTGCACGCCTTCCAGTTGCACCAGAACTTCTTTGTCGCAGCCATCAGTGTCTACCAGATTGCCACGAGGTGTATCTTCGCAGTCGTCTTTAAAGTCTGGTACGCGGTCCATGTCTTGATCCAGAGGACAGCCATTGGCGTCCACAGCCACTCCGGCTGGAGTGTTGGGGCAGCGGTCTCGATTATCTGGCACGCCATCGCCGTCCGAGTCTCGTGGGGGAGCAGGCTGCTGAGCAACTGGCGTTGGTGCTGGTGCTGGAGCCGGTGATTCAACTTCGCCCAGGGCTATGCGTACGCCCAGGCTGAACAACCAATCGTCAAAATCGTTGTCATTGGGAATGCTTCTGCTATCTGAGTCGAAGCGATAACGGATCTCTCCACGCATGGCCACACGCGGCGAAAACTGACTGTGGAATCCGCCTGCAACATCAACCCGGGTGTCGTTGCTATCCCCAAATGGCCCGTCGTGTTCAATGCGGCCCGCACCCAAACCCAAAAACGGGTTGAATTTGCGGTCCGGCAAGAAATCGTAGCGCGCCATCAAACCGTAGCTGACGATGTCGATCTCGCCTGATCCGTCGTCGAAATCAAAGTCGTAGTTATCAAACTCAGCCTCGATGCTGACGCGATCCGTAACGTACTTTCCCAGGCCCAGTGAGAAAGACGTGTCACCATCGACATTACGACGGCTATCCGGATCGACATACAAAATCGAGCCGGACATAAACCAGTCTGGATTCTCTGCCATCGCCGTACCGGCGCAAAGACTGGCGGCAATAGCCAGGGCAAGCGTGCGTTTTATCATGGGTTTCTCCCTTGTATGCGAACAAATTGGATGTTCAATGGGCGCAAGTTTAGCACTGTTTTGTGAAGCAATTGATTACGCGCTCACACGCCATTTGCGCGCTCAGAGTGCTACAATCCGGCCGCTTCCAACCCGCAAACCTATAATCGCAATGAGTAAGAAAAACAGGCCCGAGCCACAGCACTTAGGTCAGCCCATCATCGAAACCCATTGTCATCTGGACTATCTGAAGGAAAACAGCCTGGACGAAATCGTGGCGCAGGCCACAGCAGTAGGCGTTGAACAAATCATTACCATTGCAGTGGATCCTGACAACCTGGTCACCGTTCGAAATATCGCCCAGGCGCATAATGCGGTTTTTTGTACGCAAGGCATTCATCCCCATGATGCAGATCGTTTCAATGCCGAAGTAGCAGAAGTCATCAAAGAAGGCCTTCAGCTCGAAAAGACCGTCGCGGTTGGTGAAATCGGCCTCGACTATTACTACGATAATTCGCCCAGAGAGCAACAGCGGGCTACGTTTGCTGCGCAGCTTGAAATTGCCGCAAATGCCGATTTACCCATTGTGGTGCACACACGAGAAGCCGATGAAGATACCGCTGCGATTTTGGCCGAGTTTGCCCCACAGTTAGCCCGCAAGGGCGTGATCCACAGCTTTACCTCATCACTGGAGCTATCACAAACCTGTCTTGAATTGGGTTTTTGTCTGGGTTTCAACGGCATAATTACCTTTAATCGCGCCGATAACGTACGTGAGGTGTTGGCGCATACTCCGCTGGACCGTTTGTTGCTAGAAACCGATGCGCCATTCCTGACGCCAGTGCCCCACCGAGGCAAAGAGAACGCGCCCCGCTACCTGCCGTTTATTGCGGAAAAAGCGGCGCAAACCAAGGGAGTGCCATTGCCAGATCTGTTAGAGCGGGCCTACCGGAACAGCAAAGCCTTGTTTTTTCCTGATATCGACTAGCAACCCCGAACGCCTTGTAAGCGCGTTATTTCTGGTAGACACGACGAATGTCTGATCAACAGCTACGAGGAGAGGGTTATGCTTACTCAAGTCATTATTCGGCACATGGCCGCAATACCAGTGGCTGCAACAGTGGTTACGATATTGTTTTATTTAATGCATGCGCTTATTGCATCTCCAACTGGAGTTTCAGCGTTTCAGGAGGTGCCGGCGATACGATTCGAGCCGGTCGAAATTGAGCAAACTCCAGTGCCTGAGCGACCCAAGCCGCCGGAGCGGCCAAAAGATCCTGTCGAGCCGCCGAAGACGCCCGTCAATCCCATGCAGCAAACAGAACTAGCGCGGACTCCAATTGCGCAAAGGCTCGATCTACCTACGGATTTTGGTGGCGCGGGAATCGGAATATCAGTGGATTCCGGTTGGGGCAACGGCGCGGATAGCAGCGGTCTGGTTCCAGAAGTGATGCTTGCACCAATGTACCCGCAGCGAGAGCGGCTAAATGGCGTTGAAGGAGCAGTTACCGTTGCGTTTACTGTCACGGAATTTGGCACGGTAACTGATATAGAAATCGTTGCTGCAAATCCGCCGAGGGTGTTTGATCGAGCAGTGCGGGCCGCAGTGTCCAGGTGGCGATTTAAACCGCCAGTCGAAGCGGGGCGGACGGTTCAAACCCGGGCTCAACAGGTTATTGAGTTTAAGATTCCGAATTAATGAATCTGCGTTGCAACTCAGGCTTCCAGCAGCGCTTTAGCAAGCAGCTCGCGTTGCAAGGTTGCATCAGCGCGGTCCGGGAACTTGAGTTGCAGTCGGCCGCTGTTTACCAGGCCAATGTTGAACTGTGCGCCTTGACCTTCAGCCGCTTCAAACACTCGGGTCAAATAGGCGATCTTGTCTAGGACAATGATATATCCCTGGATTTCAATGGTTGCTGCCATAGTCGAAAGTGTCTAGCTCAACAAAACAAAAAGGCGGCCCAGTGGCCGCCCGAGTATTATGCCCCAAGTTGCGGGTTCAGCAAGTGTGTTAGGAGGACTTGCTGCCAGTCTTCTTCGAAGCCTTCTTTTTGCTGGTCTTTTTCTTCGAAGCTTTCTTCTTGGATGCGCTTTTCTTGGCGGTCGCCTGAGACGAACCGCTTTTCTTGCTGTCTGAGGACTCTCCAGAGCTGGCTGGTTCGGTAGAAACCTTTTTCGGCGGACCACGCATCTCATCGACTTCCGACGAGATTTTAGTCACCAACTGCTTTTCTTCCTCTGGATCCCAGTCGCCAAACGGGAATGGACGCTCATCGGAATCAAATAGTGCATATCTGGTAATACCCTTAAGATAGTCGCCCAACGTGCCACCTAGACTGCGCAGATTTGCGTTGGGTTTACCGGTGAGAAGATAAATAAGCAGCTGCAGCAACACCAAAATAGCGAGAGGGACTAGTCCCACCCAAATAATCATTCCGTAGACCAACACGAACAGCAGTCTGATCCAGTGATCCGCATTGGATAGGTTGTCTTTCATTTCCTCGCTCATTAAATTTGTCCTCCTCAATTGGTTTCGGTCTCGCCCTGTATAGTGTGGGTGGGCATTCAGCCAAAATTCATGATGTCAGCTTATACTGTAGAGCACCAAATAGCGTTTTTTTGTGATGATGAAGAACTCCATTATTGTTATTGCCGCGGTACTCCTGGCGTCTGGGTGCGCTAGCTATAACCGCACCTATGGCTACGGATCGGGTGGCTATTATGGCTCGTCTCATAGTCACCACCATCATAGTCGTAGTCATTTAAGTATTCGATACGGACACTACAATCCTTATCGCTACAGCTATTATGACTCCTGGGACATCTGGCCCTATGGGTCAGGCTATTACGGCGGACATAGCCACTACTACGGGTATTCGCCGTATTGGTACAGTGGATATGGTGGTCATTTCTACGGGTATAGTCCTTATATCTACGCGCCTACCTACTATTACAGCGGTCCGTATCGCAATCGATACCAGCCGGATGTAGTGCGCTCTCCAAGACCTGGATCTGCCCGCCGTGAAGCGTTGCGGATAACTCAGGCGAATCGCGGACGCTCTGTTCCGGATCGAGACTTTCGTACCCGCGATCGGTATCGTCAAAAAGCGGCGCAACAATATGACCGCAACTCAGCGGCACGGCGCGAAGTGCTGCGCCAGACGGCGCCCACCGCACAGCGATCCAATAGCCGCAGTGCACGGACCGATACGATCCGAACTGTGCCCCGTAGCAGTGCTCCGTCGCAAGACCGCAGATTTAACCGCTCAGTGCCAGTAAGAGATTTCCGAGCCGGTGGGCGGACGGAGGTGACAGACCAGGAGCGTTTTCAAGCTCGTGAACAGGCACGCGAACAAGCTCGACTGCAGGTGCGGTCTAGAGAAGACGCAAGATCGACGCGGCCAGTAATACAGCGACGTGCAGTATCTCGCGGTGACAGCCAAAGCAGACCGGTGGCCAGGTCAGAAGCTAGAAGCCAGGCCAGAAGTCAAGTGCGGGCACAACCAAGGCCGCAGGTTCGTCAGCAGCCGCG
>CAZVYE010000117.1:9124-10718 GCA_964630895.1 uncultured Gammaproteobacteria bacterium
GCAGCCGCGCGCTCAACCGCGGGCGCAGCCGCGGGCGCAGCCACGATCCAGGCCGGCATCTCGCCAAAACAACAAGCGGTCGGAGCGGGACGACAAGGTGTCGCGGCCACGTTAGTCAAGCCGGCGCTTTTTACGGTTTCGAATAAGCAAAAAAAAGACCCGGGCCTGCTAGTCAGGCCCTAGTCTTAGAGGGAGGAAGAAGTCGGATCTGAGTTAGGCGGCTAGCGTGCTCATCGCCTTGTGCAATTTCGCATGCTTAGCCCGCAATGCTTCGCAAGAGGATTCATCCATCGCGCCGTGGGCGTGCCTTTCCAGTTGCATCTCCACACGACCCAGTTCCACCATGATGTCATGTAACAGACTTACTTTATCTCTGGAGGCAATGCTTACTTGCGCCATTTTTGTATCCTCTGCCAATACTCGAACTCAGTAATGCACACACCGTGCCAATTTTTAAAATGGCTTAGCTGTGGGGTTTTTTGAAACCACATGCAGAAAAAGTGACAAAAATGGTCACACTGACGGACAATGAGCGTCAGTTGATGAAGATTAATGGCAATTGTGAACCATTATTCATATAAGACTGGAAGAATTTCGAAAACGCGATCTTGATCACGGTTATGGTTTGCGCTCCCCGGTAGCCTGCACCCACGTCGAATACAATTGACGATTATCGAAAGCTTGGTAGCAGTGCAAAGAACGCTGCGCCAGCGCCCCAATCGACGCCCGGAACCCCGGTCTCTGGAGTACCCCCCTGTTCCTTCCGACCTCCGGGCGTTGATTCTTAAATTTCTTGCTGTTTAACCATCCCCAGATATCTAATCCGAGAAAGTAAACAGACAGCAAAAGAGCGGCCAAATGGTGGACTAGTTATGAACATTAGAATGGGGGAGTGGGTGTTTTTGCATTTGCTGCACATGAGTTGTTGTCACATTCAGTGAAGCGGTTTGTGGGATTCGGATTTTGACGGGATGTCAGTGCCCTCTCCACATGGATGAGTGAAAAGGGCATCTGCAGCAGGTTGGCTAGTGTGCTACGCCACACTCGTTCAATCGATGTGAAATTCCATCAGATCAACTGGCGTGTCCCCGACAGCGTCAAAACAAACGATCAGGCCGCTGGTGATGGTTGCGGCAGGGTCGCCAAACAGGAACTGCGTCCCGTCAGAGGCTGTCGTGTCTTCTAAACCTACGGTGACGGAAGGCGGCAACGTTCCAACGTTGTCAAATGCTAGAACAATTTCTGGGTTGCCAGGGGCATTCACTACGGTGTGATTAAAGATTAGCTCAAAGTCCCCCACTGACATGCCACCAAACTGGGCATCATCGAATTCGATAATTGACACATCCGCGCCAGCCGTTGCTAAAGAGACACCAAAGTTTTGCGCCATATCATAAACGACCTCCATGTCCGCCCACATCATCGCGATGATGCCATTAGGAGTCGTTGGGTCCGGTAAGCCGGTATTCGCAGCAAATTCTGTTGATCCAAAATGAACTACACCGTCGGTAGAAAATGTCAAACCGGAATAGTCAGCGCCGTAAAAACGGGATGGATTCTGACCTCCAAATGCCGAAAACGCCGCGTCATCGCC
>CAZVYE010000118.1:0-10699 GCA_964630895.1 uncultured Gammaproteobacteria bacterium
CTACTTTAGGCGCTAAATCGGCAGCCACAATCTCCACGGGCAGGTTCCATTGAGGATTTACTACCAGCGTTTCGATCTCATCTGAAAACGCAGGTGTGTCCCAGGCAGCTTTACCAACGATGACGCGCATTTCCATTTCTTTCTGGGCATCATCAACGTAGCGCAGTTTGTACTCTGGCACGTTTACCACCACGTAGGCATCCGAATTTGCCTGTTTGAATTCCGCGAGCCTGTCACGATTTGTTTTCAGCTGCTCAAGACGGTCTGAGGCTGGTTTATCGAGCTGTGCGCGCGTTTCGCTGCCGACCAAACCATCTACGGTAATCCCGTGACGCTTCTGAAAGCGCTTAACTGCCGACTCCACCTCCTGATCGAAAATATTTGTTGTGCGTTCAAGGTCGCCGCTTGCTACCAGTCGCTCGGTCAGCACGGCAACAGCGGGACCCTTCGATCCCACTTTGAGCAGTTGTTCAGACTCAATAGGCTCCCAATCGCCCTCGGCCACAAGCTTTTCATAGTGGTCTATGGCCTGGCTAAGTTGCGCCAATCGCTCGTCCGCTGCAGCAAAGCTTACAAACGGCAATAGCAAGAATGACAAAATCAGTACGTTTTTCATGCAAGAATCCTTGGCAAATCATCAAATATCGTGGTTATGCAAAGATTGATGCAATTGCCATACCGTTTTGTCATTTTTGGGCTGTTTTTGCTGGCGGGATGTAGTGACCAGCCAGCAACCGAGAACGCAGAAAAAGAAATTCCCGCAGCTATCTCAGAAAGCGCAGACAGGGTTACCTCTAGCGAACTTGATCGGATTGAAACTATCAATCAGCCAGTTACAACACCCCCTGAAATTCCCATGGGCCGCTTGATCATCCCCGTGGCTGATGTGGAGGCCACAGACTTAAATGACATGTTTACTGACCCCAGATCCGGTGGTCGCGTGCACGATGCCATCGACATCATGGCGCCGACTGGCACGCCCATATTTGCCGCAGCACCAGGAAAGGTCGCAAAGCTTTTTCTGAGTGACAAAGGTGGAAAGACTATTTATCACACAGTCACAGGTACCGATTACATGTTGTATTACGCCCACCTGGATGCGTACGCGGACGGACTGAAAGAAGGACAACAGGTGCAACGAGGGGATATTCTCGGCTACGTCGGAGCGACAGGTAACGCAAATCCCAACGGACCCCACCTGCATTTTGCAGTCCACAAACTGGATGCAGATCGAAGCTGGTGGAAAGGCACACCGGTCAACCCCTACCCCTATTTGACCGGTGCACTTAATCTGCCTCGCTCAAATGATGCTCGCTAATGCAATATCAGTGATCTAAAAACCCACCTTTCAATGCCGTGGTCTTAAGGCATTTCTAAGGTCCGCAGCATCGAGTAGAATGCGGCGCTTGTTCGCGCTAGAGAAGATCATGACAACCGCGGCTGGTTTAAAAGAGCAACAGCAAGCATTTACACAGCGCTATCGTGCCGGCGATTTTGCTGCCGCCCTGGCAATCATAGAGCCGCTGGCCAGCGCATATCCGGACCGACCTGGGATGCAATGGAGCCGCATCCGATGTCTGTCGGCCCTGGGCTATTTCGGTGAATGCCTTGCTGCGTTGGAGAATTTCCTTATTCTGCAGCCGGAACATGATCAGGCCAAAGCCTTGCACGCGCGTTTAAAGCAGCAGCTACTAGGTCCCTAAGGTCTTAGTTCCTAGACTGATCTATATTCAACTCGCTCACGGGCGAACCGACTATTGACGTTTGTCAGGCGCCGCTACTCGCCAGGATCTTCATCAGCAGGATCGTCAGCCGAGTCCTCGCCTTCTTCGGGCATGGTTACAACCGATTCGCCGCCGTTTGTTTCGAATTCCCGACCTGGCTCCATATCAGAGATTACTTCGACGCTATCGGCTTTTTCTTGTTTTGCGACGCCGTCGCCGCCTGACTCATCAACGGTCTCTGGGGCATTGTCACCCTCCATAGCCGAGTCGATAGCCTGCTCTTCGCTGGTTGCACGACCAATATGGAACGCCGCGAAACCCGGCATAACCACCTGGTTCACGGCCATTCCAATTACCCGGCCGTCAAAAGGCGCAACCATCTCGCTCTGGCGATTTTCGATAGGATCAGTAATTGTTCCCAGTAATTCTCCCTCGGAAACTTCCTCGCCGAGTTCAACCTTGCTAAACAGAATTCCTCCCACCTCTGCTCGAACCCAGGAAGAATCGTAGTAGGCAGGAAGAGGATCTCCAAATAATCGAAGGCGATCTACCATGCCCAGTTGATACAGCAATGATTGAATGGATTTCACACCTGCGGCCACGGCCCGCTCTTCAAAGCGCGAGGGCTCACCTGCCTCCAATGTTACTGCGGGAATGCCTATATCCGTTGCGGCTCTACGCAACGAGCCGGATGGTCCTTCTGAATGCAATACCGCAATTGCGCCAAACCGTTTGCTAAGCTTTGATACCGGGTCGATGGTTAAATCTGCGCGAAGCTGGGGCAAATTCGTGCGGTGGAAAGAGCCCGTATGGATGTCCACCACCACATCGCACTGGGACACCACCTTGTTAAACAACGCCGATGCGAAGCGCGACGCCAGGCTGCCATGTTCGGTGCCAGGAAAAAATCGGTTCAGGTCTCGTCGATCGGGCAAGTACCGAGAGCCACGGATAAACCCAAACGCGTTCACAATGGGTATACCAATGATCGTGCCGCTTAAGGATTCTGGATCAGTGTCAAACAGCACCCGACGAACCATTTCTACGCCATTGAGTTCGTCACCGTGAATCGCAGCCAGCAAACATAGAGTTGGCCCCGCCTCTTTGCCTCTGGCAACCAGCACCGGCGTAGGGACGGACAATGCAGACATGGCCGTCTCAACCTGCCAGTTTAGCTGCTTTCGATCACCAGGGGCGACTGTCTGGCCCAAAATCTCAAGCTCCACCCACTCTCCCGGGACGCGCTCCAGAGTCTCGTTGAAATTGGTCTCTGTGCTTTCGTTATTTGGTGTATCCTGGGACTCAAATCCGGCATCAAACAATTTCGGTCCTGGAGACATTCCTTCAATTGGATCTGTCTCGGGTTGGGCAAAGCTCGATGCCAAATAGAGCAGCAGTAACAGCGCTGCTAATGTTTGTTTCGATGACAATACTCTGTAAATTCGGTTGTTACGCCAAATAGAAATCTTTCTTATCCTTTTTCGTAGACCCGCTTTAGCATTATGCGAGCATTGCGGTAAAACGGGCGTCAATGCCCAATGCCCACTTTGAAACTGTTCGCCCGGCAGCAGATAATAAGCTCCCCGTAATCAGACCGGCCCTGCAATGGAAAAGTTTCGCAAAGAGTTCCTCGACCTGTGTATCAAAGAAGAGATCATGAAATTTGGCGATTTCACTTTAAAGTCTGGCCGCAGCAGCCCCTATTTCTTTAACGCCGGCGGTTTTGATACAGGCTCCACCCTGATCCAGCTCGGCAGGTTCTTTGCCCGCAATATTAGCGCGTCGGGCATTGATTTCGATGTGCTATTCGGCCCGGCCTACAAGGGCATTCCGTTGGCAGCGGCCATTGCCATAGGCTTCGAACTGGAAGAAGGTCGACGCGTGCCATTCACCTATAACCGGAAGGAGGCAAAAAAGCATGGCGAAGGCGGGCATCTGGTGGGGGCACCGCTGGAGGGTCGGATATTGATAGTTGATGACGTAATTTCGGCGGGAACTTCAATCAGGGAATCTGTTGATATCATTCAAGCAGCCGGTGCGGAACTTGCGGGAGTAGCGGTGGCCCTGGATCGGCAAGAGCGCGGCGTCGGGCAGCGAGCTGCCAGCACGGAAGTGGCTGAAAAGTTTGGCGCACCAGTAATTTCCATCGCTAATCTGGAAACTTTGATAAATTATATTGCAGAAGAACGCCAGGATATTCAGCTTCGCAAGCGAATCGTTCAGTATCGCGCCGCATATGGACCAACGGCTTGACAGACCTGATACATGAACTTGTATTAAGCTGCTGCTGTCGTAAGATTTTGCGCATGGATTGCGAATGAGACAGCAGACGACTCCAAATCCGTATCTCGTTTGCGCATTTATGAGGCACGTTATGCATAAAAAAACACCATTATTCAGTATGTTCTTGGCACTTGGTTTGCTAGCAGGCATCCAGGCCGCGCAGGCACAGAAAATGTATAAATGGGTCGATGAGGACGGCAACGTCTTTTACAGCGATCAGATTCCCCCAGAGCACATTGATCAAGCCCACCAGCGGGTCAATGAGCAAGGCATAGTTGTGGATGACGTAGAACGCGCTAAGACTCGCGAAGAAATTGAGGCTGAACGCAAGCAGGCTGAGGCTGCAATGGAATTAATGCGGCAAATGGCCTTGCAAGCCGAAGAGGATCGCAAACTATTGGCTGCCTATTCCAGCACCGCAGAAATTATTAATATGCGAGATCGACAGCTAGAGGCCATTGATCGCCAGATGGTATCTGCTCGGGGTTTTCTCTCAAGCCAAACGAAAAGTCTTGCGGATTTACTCGAACGCGCTGCGTCACAAGAGGCCACAAGTGGCCGCGTTAATCAGCGTCTGCAGAACAATATTGACGTGACCCGGCAGAATATCGCAGAACAAAATGAATTTATCGAGCAACAGGAGCAGCTAAAGCGGGATGTGCGCACCGAGTTCGCTGACCTCGTAGTGCGATACCGCGAAGTGGCCCAGCGCAACGGCCTGGACCCAGAGGAAACCGCCCAATCAGAAGGGTAGTTTCAAGTCACCGCGCATCGCCAAAATCTGCTCGCGGAACACTTCCTTAATTCGCTCTAAGGCTTCGGCGCTATCTGCGTCGAAGCGCAGCACCAGGCAAGGCGTGGTGTTTGAGCATCGGACCAAACCCCAACCGTCATCGTAGTCAGCGCGAATGCCGTCAATATCCGTTATCCGAGCGCCTTCGAAGTGTGCTTGCTGCTTGAACTCTTCAATAAATTCGTAGTGTTCGCCCTCTTTCATCTCGATCTTGAGCTCTGGGGTGCTCACACTGTTTGGCAACTCGGCAAATATTTCTGACGGCTCGCGACCATCAGCTGCCAGAATTTCCAACAGACGCGCCGCCGCATACAGCCCGTCATCAAATCCGTACCAACGTTCTTTGAAGAAAAAGTGTCCGCTCATCTCGCCAGCTAATGCGGCATCAGTCTCTTTCATCTTGCCCTTGATCAGCGAATGGCCAGTCTTCCACATAATTGGACTACCACCGTGATTCAGAATGACGCGGGCTAGGTGGCCCGTACACTTCACGTCGTAAATGACTACTGCGCCTGGGTTACGAGTCAACACGTCTTGAGCAAACAGCGTCAATAAACGATCTGGATAGATAATTTCACCTTCTTTTGTGACCACACCGAGCCTATCGCCGTCGCCGTCGAAAGCGATGCCCAAATCGGCATCCATCTGCTTGACCGATAAAATCAAATCCTGCAGGTTTGCTGGATCACTGGGGTCTGGGTGATGATTGGGGAAATCTCCGTCCACCTCACAGTACAAAGGCTCAATGTCACAACCGATCTCTTCCATCAGCAAAGGAGCCACCACAGCTGGTATGCCATTGCCACAGTCAACCACGACTTTTAGCTGATCTTCTAACTGCACATCAGCGGCGATTCGCTCAACATAATCGTCGATGAGATCCATTTCCTGAACCCCACCAGCGCCTTCGTGTAAGTTCCCTTCAATGAGCCGCTTCTCGAGATTCTTGATGGCCTCAGCCGCCAAGGTTTCGCCGTCCAGCATGATTTTGAATCCGTTGTATTCTGGAGGATTATGACTGCCGGTCACCATCACCCCAGAACCCGTTTCCAGGCTGTGCGTGGCGTAATACAACATGCCTGTAGGAACGGCACCAATATCAATCACGTCAACGCCACATGCGGTCAAGCCTTCGATCAAGCCAGCTACCAGCATCGGGCCCGACTTGCGTCCGTCCCGCGCAACTACAATCTGGCGCTGTCCGCGGTCAATCGCCTCGCTGCCGATGGCCCGCCCCAGCATAATCGCGATATCGGCCGTAAGGGTTTTTCCTACAACACCACGTATGTCATACGCTCTGAATATACTGCTTGGCACTTTTGCCTTTGGTGCCGCAGCTTTCGCTTCTTTTTTCTTGGCAAAGTCCATTGCCTCTTCCAGGTCCTCGTCCTTGTCGTTCTTAACTGCGTCTTCCAGTGACGTGTAGTCCTCGTTCTCCACGGCCTTCAGTTCTTTGCGCCGTTCCATCACTGCAGGTCCGAGCTTCCAAGCTAAAGCGCCCGCCAGCAATAAAGCACCCAGAATTACCAGAGGCCATCCGGCAGCCGGCTCACGACTAGCGAACGGCAACGGACCAAGCGCATACCCTACCCGCAGGTTGGTATTTGCGAGATTGGTCCTTTGTACGTAGTTGCGATTGTCTACTGTGAGCTCGCCAGACTGAGTTAACTGCTGCAGCGTGCCATCTCCTCGGCGACGTTGGATGTAAAAGTACTCTGTATCGTTTGCGACCTCTTCGAGCCCTCCTACCCATTCCGATGGTTCATATCCCACAAGAACCAACGCCCGCACGGCTCGAACACCACTTTGTCGTCCTGAAAAAAGCGGCATGGCGAAGGCGACTTCGCGATTGTTGGAAGACCAATAGGAAAAAGCTGGCCCCTCTATTTCGCCACTGTCTTTGGCATTTAGCATCAGGGCCAAATCCTGGAATCCGGGAGCCGGGTAGGAAGATGGCTCCATGGTCTCTACGCCTGGACGATAGACCTGCAGGCGTCGAGGGCCCATGCCCTGGATCGTCACAAAGTCACTGCCCTCCTCTAATCGGGCACCACGCACCTTGGAACTGTTTCGCAACGTTTCCAGCGCGGCGCGGGTTTCGTCAGCCTTTGTTGCCCACTGTTGTCCTGCTTGCTCCAGTCGACCGGCAAAACTCGATGTCGTGCTTTGATACCAATATCCAGCGACAACTCGGTAGCCACCATAGATGGCAAGCAAAAATCCGATCAGAAACAAGACCTTTGGGCCAATGTCTGGCAAGTCCAAACTAGTGGCAGACTCTTTCTCTTTCGTCATAAAACCTATTTCGAAGTAATAGTTTATTAAAGCCTGTACACAACTTTCAGTGCGTCCCAGAGTGGCCAAATCCGCCAATACCACGCTTGGTATCTTCGAACGAGTCAACAATTTCAAACGCCGCCCGTACGACCGGCACAATAACCAATTGCGCCAACCGCAAACCAGGTTCTATCGTGAATTCGGTGTCGGATCGATTCCAACACGATATCATTAATGGCCCCTGATAGTCGGAGTCTATCAAACCTACGAGATTTCCGAGAACTAGACCGTGCTTATGCCCTAAACCAGATCTCGGCAATAAGGTTGCCGCCAGTCCAGGATCTTCCAGGTAAATGGCGATGCCAGTGGGAACCAGTTCGGTAGCGCCAGGCGCGATTGTGAGCGGCCCCTCTACCATGGCTCGCAAATCCATGCCCGCCGAACCTGTTGTCGCGTAGCCCGGCAATGGAAATTCACTACCAATTCTGGGGTCCAATACTTTCAGTTTGACTTTACGGGTCACGCAGAAGTCCTTGTTTGAGTAAAAACCTTGTGGATAAGGCGGAGCAGTCGTACAGCCAAAATCGACTTATTGACCAGCTCAAACTCCTCCGACTCATTAGACCAGAACACCGTTACAGCATTTGCATCGTCATCAAACCCGCCGCGAGGTCCGCCAACTCGATTGGCAACAATCATATCCGCGCCTTTGCGCTTCATTTTGTCTTTCGCGTGAGCACTAACATCATTGGTTTCGGCTGCGAATCCTACGCAAAATGGTTTTTCTTGCAAGCGACACACATCCATCAATATATCTGGATTTTTGACCAGCTCCAGGGTGAGCGAATCCTGGCCTTCCTTCTTCAGCTTGGCTTCATGAACGGTGCGTGGACGATAATCCGCCACAGCTGCAGCGGCTATAAAAATATCCACAGAATGGACCTGCGCCATGACGGCTTCGTGCATTTGCGCAGCGGACCGAACGCACACTGAAGTGATACCGGCGGCTGGCTTGCTGCTGGTTGGACCATGAATAACGGTCACGGTAGCCCCTGCTTCAAAAGCAGCCTTGGCCAAAGCAAACCCCATTTTCCCTGAGCTGCGATTACCTATAAATCGAACCGGGTCAATGTCTTCCAGCGTCGGGCCTGCCGTAATCAGAACATTGATATCCGCCAAGTGCTTTTTGCGATTAAACCGTGCTACTACCTGGTCAGCAATTTCCGCCGGCTCCAACATTCTGCCTGCACCTACATCGCCGCACGCCTGTTCGCCAACACCTGGCCCCAGCATGGCGACGCCCCGCGCCTCCAGGGTAGCTACGTTACTCTGCGTCGCGCCATGCGACCACATGACGCGGTTCATGGCCGGCGCGAAGAATACAGGTGATTCGCTGGCGAGCAGCAGCGTGGTAAGCAGATCGTCAGCAATTCCATGAGCTGCCTTAGCCAAAACATCCGCGGTGGCTGGAGCAACCAGGATCACGTCTGCCCATCGAGCAAGCTCAATATGCCCCATGGATGCTTCCGCATCTGCGTCCATTAGATCCCAACGCGCCTTATGACCGCTAACAGCCTGCAGCGACATTGGCGAGACAAAGTGTTTTGCCGAGCTCGTCAGCACTGTACGCACTTCGCAACCGCGCTCAGCCAGTCGACGCACCAAATCCGGAGATTTGTAAGCTGCGATTCCGCCGGTGATACCCAGCAGCACTTTGAGCTTAGATGATTGTTGCGGTGGGTCTTGCATAGATTCGCCCGTTTTGGTGGCAATAGCTTACAGAGATTAGGGCAAATTGTCCGTAGTGAGACAACTTTCAATCTCCCATAATGCTCTACGCTGGCTATTGTGCCAGAGCAGGCATACTGAATATATTTTCTGTGTATATCCAAGGACGGAAACCATGCAACGAATATCTCAATGGCCTGCGGCCGAAAGACCGCGGGAGCGATTACTAAAACAAGGCCCGGCCGCACTGTCCGATGCGGAGCTTTTGGCAATATGCTTGCGCACCGGTGTAGCGGGAAAGTCTGCGGTCTTTATGGCCCGAGAATTGTTGGAGGTCACCGGTGGCCTGCGCGGCGCGCTGGGAATTGGGCAGCAGGAAGCTATCAATTTCAAAGGACTAGGACCGGCCAAGCTGGCCCAGCTGATGGCCATAGGCGAGCTTGCCAAGCGTATCCAATGGGAACGACTTGATCGAGGTCAGGCGATCGCCAGCCCGCAGGAAACCGCCAGCTTTTTCTCCAGTTGGCTAAGCCACCAGCCACGGGAGACTTTTGCTTGTCTTTATCTGGACAATCGGCATCGCGTGATTACCTGTGAAGCGCTATTTCACGGCACCATTGACGGCGCTTCAGTGTATCCGCGAGATGTGGTTCGACATTGTCTGGAGCATGGAGCAGCTGCCGTCATTTTTGCCCACAATCATCCGTCCGGTATCGCCGAACCATCCGACGCGGATCGAAGAATTACACGACGACTCATTGACGCGCTGGCGCTGGTCGATATCCGCGTTCTCGACCACCTTGTAGTAGGGGATGGTGATTCGGTGTCCTTTGCAGAACGCGGGTTGATCTAGAAATCATTAACACGGGCGAAAAAAAACCCGCCTCGAAGGGCGGGTTTTTAGTTTTTTTCGAAGCGATTATTATTATTTAATTTTTGCTTCTTTATACATTACGTGCTTACGCACAACCGGATCATACTTTTTCATTTCAAGCTTGTCCGGGGTGTTCTTCTTATTCTTATCCGTGGTGTAAAAGTGACCGGTGCCCGCGGATGAAACCATTCTGATTTTGTCACGCATGATAAGACTCCTTACACTTTCTCGCCGCGAGCGCGCAAGTCGCCCAGGACGTTATCAATGCCGCGCTTGTCGATAATGCGCAGTCCTTTAGATGAGACCCGCAAGCGCACGAAGCGCTGCTCACTCTCAACCCAAAAGCGGTGGTACTGCAAATTGGGCAGAAAACGGCGGCGGGTTTTATTATTCGCGTGCGAGACGTTATTTCCGGTAGTCGGTCGCTTACCCGTCACTTGGCAAACTCTGGCCATGATAAACCTCTAACCTTGTCCAGCGGTGCATTTGCGCCGCAATCAAGCAATGCTTGTCGTAAATGGGATTCGCCGGCCTTCACGACCCACGAGTGATAAATTCTTGTGCCTCAAACTTTCCCTGCGCGCGCACGCACAGGCACCTGCCCGAAACAGAACGCGGCATTATAGCGCGAAAATTCCCTAAAGCAAGGCCAATCCCACCAAATTCGCCCCCTGTAAGTACGTACTTGCCCCAGATTGGACGACCTGATAGAAAACCACAACCATACAAACGCTCGGAGGGGATTATGGGAAAGGTCATTCTAGCAGTCATTTTGGCCGCTATCGGAATGTTTATCTGGGGAAACATCTGGTGGATGGTGTTGCCTGTTTCTGAGGCGACAGTAAATTCCGTGGCAAACGACGAGACTGCCCAAATTGCTATCAGCCAGCATTTTCCTCAATCTGGCAAATACATTGTGCCTGGCAACATGGAATCAGAAGAATGGGAAAAGCTTCATAAGAATGGCCCCATCGCTATTGTATCGGTACGCACTAACGGGGCCGAACCCATGTCACCCAT
>CAZVYE010000119.1:0-10503 GCA_964630895.1 uncultured Gammaproteobacteria bacterium
GATTTTGTGCGGAAATGCCAATGTGCTTATCAAAGAACTCCCACATCTCGGTATAAAGCTCTTCGCGATTATCTTCGTCATAAAATCCATGGGCCTCTTTCGGCTTCACCATGGATTTGAACTGAATACCTGCCTCCTCAAGTTTATCCGCCAACACTTCGTAATGAGCATAGTGTGCGCGAATGTCCTTCTTACCGTGGACTAAGAAGAGGTCGGCCTTGATTTTGTCAACATGATACGCTGGCGACCTAGCAATCATATCGTCCTCGTCCGTACCTAGCGCACGATCCAAATAGGCTCTGCCATCAACGGTTTCAGGAATATCGCCCTTCTTGTGCATGAGTGGCAGATCGTAGACGCCTACGTAACCAACGCCGCACTTGTATAAATCCGGTTCCTTCACCACACCCATCAACGTTGCGTAGCCTCCATAGCTCGCACCATAAATGCACATACGATTGGGGTCAGCAACACCCTGATCCACCGCCCATAGCGTGGCATCAGTCAAATCGTCCTGCATTTCGCGCCCCCACTTTCGGTATCCGGAATACTCAAACTTTCGGCCATAGCCACCGGATCCGCGGAAGTTTACCTGCAGCACTGCGTATCCACGAGAAGCGAAAAACGCAGCTTCAGGATCAAAATACCAATAATCGCGTGGACCATGTGGGCCGCCGTGTGGCAGAACTATCAGCGGCAGATTGCCGGCGTCAGTTGCTGGACGAGTTAAGTAGCCATGCAGCTCCAAGCCATCACGCGCCTCAACCGTAATCGGCTCACGCTTTGGCATGAGCGTCGGATCAATCCACTCTCGGCGCTTTACCAACGGCTGAATAGCCATCTTGTTCATGTCGACCATCAAAAACTCACCCGGATTTTGATCGCTTTGGACAAGAATGACAGCCTTATCCCCATCTTCAGTGTAACTTGTGGTTGAAACCACCTGGCCAGGGAAGGCGTTGTTGAGGCCAGTAAAAACTTGAGCAGATGGATGATCCGGCTTGATCAGGTGAAAAGCCTGACGATCGGGGTGGTAGGAAACCCCGATGACGGTCTTTCTGTCACTCGCCACCATAAGATTGTCGATATCGACACGATCATGACGGAATAGCAGCTCCTGTTCTCCAGTCGCCGGGTCAAATAAAGTCAGACCCGCGGTCGGCGCGTTAAGCGTGCTGCGCATGTAAATGCGTCGCCCATCTTCATGAAAACGCATCGGCATCAGAGCACCGTCAGAAATCTTGTACTTACCCACCTCAGACCAGTCATCATCCTCGGTTTCCCGATACATAACGATGATTTCATCGTTTGGAGTGTTGCCAACCGCAACGCGAATGTTGCCGTCGTTGTCCGCAAGAATTCGCCCATTTCTAACCGGCATACGCATCAACCGGTTGTCCACGTTACCGCGCTTTTTACCAGGCACGATCCACGGCCGATCCAAATCGATCTTATGCACATCTGGATAGTTTGAATCGTTATAGACCGTAACGAGAATATGGTCCGGGTCGTTGGGCAGGAGACTATTTATAGCAAAGCCTGACTGCTGAATTAGTAGCTCCTTATTGCCCCCATCGGCATCCGCCGCCCATAGATCTCCTGTAGACAATGGCTGTGCAAACCACCCCACCTTGATTGCGCTGCGCATGATGAGACGCTCATCACCAACCCAATCAAAATCAACCACGTGCTGGTTCTCACCAAAACCAAAGGTGTTTTCCAGCTTCATCTTTTTAAGATTGATAACTGCAAGACGGGTTTCTGTTTCAAAAGGCACAGTCGCCGCAAGATACTTGCCGGTTGGCGATACTGTGACATCTTGATACTTGGCATGCTTGAAGAAATCACGCACCGGCACATTTGCAGCCGCTGTCGCAAACGCAGTATTGACACAAACGATACTGCCGAGCAGCAGCACCAAACATCTAACGAGTTTCATGGACTAATCCTCTTCCTCCGGCCGGAATGCTTCTCAAGGGAATTGAACGACTACCTGAGAATCCGGCCTAATTTAATGATGCGGTACCCAAACCGCGGAGGGATTTTAGCAATAAATTCACATCCATGTCGGATGGCACTGTTAGGCGCCTTTTAAAGATACAAGTGGCCGAGACTCGACTGGCACCACAAAAGCATTGCAGCCTATAGACGCTTGACGTAAAATGCGCGGCCTTCGCGACTCGGGTCCCGGCCGTGTCGTATGCTGCTAAGTGTCGGGGTGTAGCTCAGCCTGGTAGAGCACTGTCTTCGGGAGGCAGGGGCCGGAGGTTCAAATCCTCTCACCCCGACCAATCCTTTTACGCAGCTATTTTCATTGTTTATTACTGCGTCCTTACGCTGAGATGGGTGAGATGATCACCTCAGTCCTTTTCCTTGATTGCGAATTTGGATAGCAGCAATCGGATCGGGACAGCGGGAGAGTGTAAAAATGGATACGGGCCGATCCGGGTTCAAATCCTCTCACCCCGACCATTCTAATTAGCGCTTAGTTTGCCCAGAACTCATCCCTTGTCCTTATACCTAGCTGGATGAGAGGATCACCTCAGTCTTTTTTCTTTGTTTGCGAATCCATATAGCAGCAATCGGATCGGGACGGCGGGAGCGCATGGAAATAGATACGGCCCGATCCGGGTTCAAATCCTCTCACCCCGACCAATTTAATCACGCAGCTACTTCTCTTTGGTCCATCCCAATATTCACACACCGACTTGGATGAGAGGATCACCTCAGTCCTTTTTCTTTGTTTGCGAATTAGCATCGCAGCAATCCGATCGGAACGGCGGAAGCGTGTGAAACCAGAATCGGGCCGAAATTATTGTAGTTCAAACAACCGAAAACCGGCTCTGGCTTTTCTTGCCATTGAATTGGGCACGCCGGCCTGCTCTACAAATTCGTCCCACCGTTCAACGGCGCTCATAATCTCTTCCAACAGTGCTTTGGTTTGGATTGGTTTTAAATCCCCAAACCGACCAAACTGGATTAGATCCTGAAGCGTGAACGCGTCGGTTTTTCCAGCCAGCGACATCTGGTGTTGATTGGTCCAGGCTCCGTCAGGGTTGTAGGCATAGGTTACGTCGAAAGCGGGTGCCAGGGTCCAACCACCTCTCCCGTCCATTAGGTAAGCAATGTTCTTCGTGTGATCGTCCTGATTACGTATTACCACGTTGAATAATGCCCGCCGCACCTGCTCTACGATTTTTTCTCGACCCATTTTTAATAGCCGCAGTGTTTCGATCGCCTGTTCATAGCTGTACGCTCGCGCCTGATTGAAGTCGAAATGACGCATTGCGCAGAGTGACTGCATATGCATTTTCTTGCCATCTGGGGTCCGATCAAAGCGGCGGGTCATAAAATGCGCGCGGCCACCTTCTTCGTGCAATCGCGAATAGGCCATTTCTATGCCTGCTGCCTTTGCCATCAAATAACAGGCATATTCCAGCCGACCAAATCCCATCGGGTCAGCAAGCTCTTTATCCCGGTTGTTGCCGACACCATCAAACTTCAACAGCCATTGCGAGTATCCCGGTCCCGCCTCTAACTGACCGGAGTGAAACTCACCGGTGGTTTCATTCCACGCTAAGAGTGCCTTGGCTCTCGCCCCACCGGCAGACGTTCCGACGCGCAAAATATCTCGCATTGCCGCTTGATCATCTGCACCGTCCAAAATGCCTTGTAGCTTGGATCGCGCGTTTAGGACCCGTGTAGCCAGTTCCACCAGTGGGGCAATGTCTACCTCTCGACCTGCCTGAGCAAGATCGCTGAGCGCTGGTTCGAATTCCAGGGCACCCATGCCGCGCCGACCGATATAGCACAGCCGCTCCACGGGATCGAAGCTGCCAGCAGTGCGCCCCTGCTCGGCCAACCAGCGGTCGATGAGCGCGTTACCAAATTTGTCGGGCAGGCTATCGGACAACAGCCCAGGCAAACCGCGAAATGTCTCAGAATTCAAGTCAGGGAAGCTTTGCGGCCCCGTGCGCAGCGGCATGGTAAGCGGGGCCACTTGAATCCCGCTGGCCACAAAATCGGGCACATATTCAAACACCCCAACATCGCGGGATTTGTCCCATAGAACCGCGCCAATACGCTTACCCCAAAGCATGACGTTGGCTTGACTCATGTGCCCTTGATTCGCAGACCTTGGCTTCACGGTGCTTCTTCGCCCCAGGTCCAGGTTGATGCATCGTCGTCATGGGCACTGTCACGTACACGTTGACGACGCTTGCCCCTGCCAGACCTGGGGTCTAGAGGGCTGAGCGTTGCATCCGGGATGAGCTGCAGCAGACGGTCGTCAAGGCCCAGCGCGCGTAGCAGCCTTGCTACCGTTTCCAGCGACCCATTCTTACCTGCCTCCAGACGTACGATGGTGGGCACTGAAACCCCTGCGAGCGTAGCGAGATCGGCTTGCTTTAAGTGCCTTACGATCCGGAACTGTTCCAATCTCCGCCCAAAATTTTCTAACAACTTTTCGATAGGCAGATTGGTCGCCTCTGGATTTTTGGATTTATAATGCGTCATATATGATCACTAAAGCTGCAATACAGACTTAATATATCAGATATAATTATTTATATATATTCCTAATACATCATATATGATACTTTACAAGTGAATAGCGCGTTAACTGCTCACATATCATTTGTTATAAAGATAAAGCGAAATTGACGCAGAACAGTACGCCACATCTACAAAAGCAGATGATAGGATGCGCGATTTACACTGAGACTCGATCCAATGAGCATCCGCATCATGAATCTGCGTGGCGTGCCAGAAGATGAGCTAGAAGAAGTTATAGATTTGCTCGACGCAGAAGAGATTCCGTATTACTCAACGCCAGACAGCGTATTCAAACTGACATCGCCAGGTTTGTGGGTGCACGACGCAGAAACCGCTGAGCGGGCCAAAGCGGTCTTAAAGACCTATCAAGAAGAGCGAGCCCGAAATGCACAAGCCAACCGACAACGTGTCTCTATGTTTGATGCAATTCTGCAGCATCCAGTCAAATTCTTTGGGTCGATTTTGATCTCTGCGCTGATTATTTACCTGCTACTGGCACCATTTATCCATATGAAGTGACAACACACGATCTGCAGGTAAACCAAACTCCAGATTCTCCTTGAGGCTTTGCAGGACTCGAAACTGCTCACAAATATGCTTTGCGCCAAAACTGAAACCTCAATTGATAAGCTTGTTCCGCCCGAGGCAACAACAGGCTGGTCTGTAAAAACAACTACACGTACCCCAGTCTCCTTCCAGGCGAAGCCAAAGTTTGTCGGTAGATTGATACCGATGTCGACAACCTGAGCCGGTGACAACGCTCCCTTCCGGCCATCCCAGAATTGCTACTGTCATGTCGCAATTAGTGCAGATAGGCTTATTGCAAGGTAACGGCAGCATCATAACGCTGCAGATCGCATCTATGCATTCGCCAAGGCGATCCGTGAAAAATACGCAGGAAACTACACTGATTGGTAGCACCAGCCATGGCCCCGGAAACGAACTCTCGGAGCCATGGCCGTCGGTTAGTGCGACTTAGGCATACGCATGCTCGGGTGCGTTGAACTTGTTCAATATAGCCAACGCGCCAGTGCCGATGAGTGCCTGGGCACCGGTTAGAATCGCTAGAAAGGCCGGATATTCCCAACCACCCCCGGTGTTGCTAAATAACCATCCCGCCGGTAAGTGCGCCCACAAAGCACCAAGCGCAACGGGAATCAGTGCAATGGAGACCCAACGGGTCGCAACACCGAGTATTAGTGCGGTTCCGCCTATAGCCTCAATGGCAAAAACCACGTAAGCCAGCAGGCCTGGCAAACCCAAAGATTCGAAGAACTGCGCTGTTCCAGGCAATGTAAAGACGAATAACTTTAGATAAACGCTATGAGCTACATACACTAAGCCCAATGTAATTCTAAGTATTCCGATTCCATATTCTCGTTGCTGTTCCATTGTCATTTGATTGCTCCTGTTTGTTTGAGAGCAGTCTATTTCTTGCACTAGCGCAAATAAATCAGCAAAGTGTGCATGTTAAGCTTGCAGATTTGCAATATGAACTGGAACGACATCCCTTATTTCTTGGCACTTGCGCAAGCCAAATCCCTGGCTGGGGCCGCCCGCAGGCTGGACGTAAATCACTCGACGGTGTTTCGGCGCATCAATGCGCTGGAAGAATCACTCGAAGCGCGCTTGTTTGATCGAGGGCGCGAGGGCTATCACCTTACCGAACTAGGCGAATCAGTCCTCGACCAGGCCCAGGCAGCAGAGGATGCGGTGCTCGGGCTGGAGCGCATGATCGCAGGAAAAGAGCTAAAGCCAGAAGGCACAGTGCGCATTACCGCCCCCGCCAATATTGCACACCACTACATCGCCCCACTGCTGCCAGAATTTGGTGCGGCTTATCCGGAAATTCGGGTTGATTTAAGCGTCAGCGACCAAGATTTGGATTTAGCTCGCCGTGAAGCGGATATGGCCGTGCGCGCCACCACCAGTCCGCCTGATTACTTGATTGGTCGCAAAGTCGCTGATCTGGAGTGGCATCTGTATGTTTCCAATACAGAATTTGAGCAGGATGGTTGTGCAAAAAATATCGGAGAAATGGACCAATTTTCATTGCTTGGCGCGGACCACCAACTTATGCGACTACAGGTATTTCAGTGGCTCGATAAGCAACACGGTGCGAACGTGCAACATCGCGCCAGCGACCTTGCCACTATGGCCGCGATGGCAACCCACTCACTTGGGTTAGCGCTATTGCCCAGCGATCAGATTCAACCTGAACTTACCCGGTTATTCTCGGTGTGCCCTGAAGCAAGCGCCGGGCTTTGGTTGTTAACCCATCCGGACTTACGCCGGACTGCCCGGGTCAAAGCCCTGTTTAGATTTTTGGTTAGGAAATTTGAGACGGATCAGCGCTTACACTCAGTTTAGCTGGCATCGCGACAAGGAACCACAAAGTCCACGTGAATATGCTCGTCGTGCCTGACCCAAGATCGCTTCTCAGGAATGGAGATGTGTTGTTGTATATATTCGCCATGGCTACTGGCGAATAATTTTGGTTGCAGTCGCGGATCAAAAATCACGCGACGAATATTGTGATCATGTTTAAGAGCAGACTGATGAAGCGCGACTATCAGTGCACCCAGAGCGTCAAAGTCCAAGCTTAGATTCTTATATCGGCCGTCACTGTCTAGCTCAACGTCGTACCCATATCGATTGAAAGGATGCGTAGGCAAATGCTTGGATTCGCCAGCCTCATTAACCATGGGGACCATGATATCCATGGATAAGCCATTACCGTGGGTTTTGTGCGGCTTAAACTCACCGCCCTCTTTAAGACCCGTTTCAGCGTACTTAAACACTTTTTCCGGATGCGAACTGGCCAATTCTTCCAGCGCATCAATCCAAATCGCATTTACTGCACTGTGCACATAGGTTCGACCGAGAGCAACAGTTGCCAAACCGTAGGCGATGTAATTTTCGCCTGTCTCAGGCAACTGCACCCCACCTTCTAAACGACCATTTTCCCAGCTTCCATAACAAATACTCGCCTGCTCTGCGTAGCCAATTGGGACGACGCAAGCCCAAAAAAGGCACGCAGCTAAAGCGCGACTATTCTTTGATACAACGGGGCGCATGCTTGCGGGTATAGGTCACAAAAAAGCCTTCCAAATCGGAATTTTCGATATAACTTTCGACGCTTACCACGTCCCATCCACGCGCATTGAATTCCGCATGGGTTTCATTGAGATCCTTAGCCGCGCCATTCTTACGCCGCCCCCAGTTGGCATCAACCCACATAGTGACTGCTCGTTGACACCTTTCATCTGCCTTATCCATGACCTTTTCAGGGGAAGCAGCAAACGCACTCGCTCCGAATCCAAAACACAGCACAATAACCAATATGGCACGCATTTAGTGTTCCCTTTTCTTAGTGATTCAAATAGGAATGATAAAACGGATCTGGCTAGCAGAATGTTAAGTGCTTGATGCTTTAGACTCAGGCTGCCTTCAGCATGGTTCGACGCAGTTTGAGATTATGGAAATGGGAAATACCAAGTATTACCGCGCCTACCATCGTGACTGCGCGCTCGCCCCAAATACCTAAAGTCTCCGGCCCCAACACAACCGCAAAGGTCATTAATGCCATTCCCAGCACACCAACAATCAGTGGTACGCGGTTGCCATGGCGCTTATATCCCGCGGGCAGTGCAACCAGACTGACTGGGATGACCAGTACCAGCAGTAGCACATGAAAGACTTCGGAGCCGAACATCGGCGAAACGGATATAAGGATCGGGGCAGCCAAACAATGTACCGTGCATAAGACGGACAGCACTACTGCCGAGATATCCCATTGTCTGATCTTTCCTAGCATCCGTGCGCACACCTGAAAACGACGGCGCAGTATAGCAACGAATCTCAAGCGTAGGGAAAGAAACCCGGGCGTGAGGAACACACCCGGGCAATTATATACAAGCGACTTTATTAAAATGTGCTCTCCGAGCTACCCAGACTGCCCCAAAAGGCTTTGTGAAGCAGTCCTTCGGACCAATAGTACAGTCCTTCGCTGCTCACAATCACCCGCTGACCATCTTTCAAGTAATGGCTCCCGGGTGCTTGCTGATCAAACGCTTCCGGTGTATCCGTCACCATAAACCCTTCGAAATCCAGCACAGGCGCTCCCGTAGCAAGCCCTGGTAAGGCAAAACCCAAGCTACCCGAAGCCTGCCAAGGATAGTAGTAGTTCGGCGATGGGTTTGGCGATTGGCCATTCGGCACGTCATGCAAACGTACCGGTATGGCGAATCTCGCTGGTATTCCCTGGGATTGATCACCTGACAAAAACGAAAAGGCCCGATGGGTATCCAGTACCTGGCTGGAACTGCCGCGGCGACCAAAGACCTGCTGATCAATCGCCTTTGGCTGCGCCGGATTTGACACATCGAATAGCGATACCTGCAGCCCTTGGAACCAGGTAATTCCGCTAGACTGCTCAAACTTGGCGTCTTTACCTACACCCACCACAAAATTATCACCAATCGGATGTAGATAGTCTGAGAATCCTGGCACTTCCACGTCTCCTAGCACTTTTGGATTAAATGGACGCGATAAATCAATCACATACAAGGGATCAACCTTTTCAAAGGTGACGGTATAAGCTCGCTCTTGCAAGAATCGCACGCCGTAAACCGTTTCCCCGGGTTTCCCAATGGGATCGGGGTGGTCAGCATCAGGTACAAAGCCGGTAAGCACCATCTCCCCGCCAGCATCTTCAGGCAGCCGCAAAACACTAACCCGGAAATCGCCTAAGCCGTCAAATTCACCCCAATACGATTCCGTAAGTACACGCAGATGATTGTCGTGCTCGCCGAGCGCGAAGGCAGGACCTAAACCGCCCCAAGGCAATGCACCTTTTACTGCCCCGGATGCGAAATACTCCGTACCTGGCTGGGTAAACTTGAAGTAGTGCAAATCAGTAAAGACTTCACCATAGCCTTCATCGGAATAGTTGGGGTCCAAGCGGTGGCCATAGCGGGAACTGGCCAAATATACGCCGGTGGTTGAAACATGGACCGTCTCGACTGCCCCAACGATTGTCGACGTATCCGGAAAGTGCGTTGGGTTTTCCAAATCAAGACTGCTAATGGTGATTTGATCCAGATATCGGAATTCAGGCGGCATGGGCGGCAAAAATACATTTGACGGATCGGTTAGCAGCGACCCATCTCCGTTGATGAAAATTTTCGCAATCAGATCTTCGGCGATACCTGACCAAGCTTCCGCGCCGTATACCTCTCCAGGTACAAACCGCGTCACCAAAGTAAGCTCAGAGCCAATGCGTCGAGCAGCTAACGGACTGCCTTCGACCACAATATTTGATAGCAACTCAGGTTCTTCCGGGTCGGCCAGATCAAATACCAATAGCCCGGTTTCGCCGGTAAAGTAATATGGCGACCACCAGATATCGATACCAAAGTATTGCTCCCCACCAGTAATGACTGCGAGCCGTTTCTGCGACGCATCGTCAGATTCGTATAGCAAGATGCCCCGCACCTGCTCCTGCGGCACCAGGTCGTCCAGCAGTACTGAATTAACTTCGGAAGGCGCCTCGCCCTCACCTGCGCCCAGCGAATAGATAGTCAGCCGGACTTCATCAGCACCCGTATTCGAGCCACTGAGCGTGTACAGGTGTGTCCCGTTAGTTTTGACAACGTCTGGCTCGTCCACTCCCTGAACCTGCAGATTAGTACCGGCTATACTGCCCGGCGCTGCCGATGCTGGCGGCGCAGGAGAAAAATTGACGCCATCGCTTGTCTCACCGGGATAATAAGCACTGGCTTCAAATGACTGACGTAAATATTCCAGCAACACATCGCTGTTGGCCATCTTGCCTAGTTCAAAATTGTGGTCACGACCGCTTGCACGATCTGTAAGTTCCGCAATTGTCCGCTCTGGCTAATTCCAATTCAGGGCCAGCGGATGTTCCGGCGCCGCTACCTTGAGCTG
>CAZVYE010000120.1:0-10487 GCA_964630895.1 uncultured Gammaproteobacteria bacterium
TCTTGCCATCTTGGCAGCATAGGCTTCTACGAAGCCAAGATTGAGGCGCCGGTAGTCCTGACAGGCGACGAGTACGGTGTTGCTCAACTGCTCGCAATAGCCTTGCAGGCTGGTTGCCAATTCCGGGTTTCCACTTTGCCGGTAAGCCTCCACGGATTGCATGATCGTGGTTGCAAGCCGCCTGGCGAGTTTTGCAGTTTGCTGTTCGAGATGCTCCATTTACTTACTGTTGGTCGTGATATTCCCCCACAATCTGGCTAGTTTAGTCTGCCAAGAGCAAAGTGTGAACTATTCACAGTAAATGAATTCATTTTAGGTATTTTCGCACGGTGATTGGTCGCGTTGTTAGCAGTATTCTACAGTTCGTCTGGCTTAAACAATTTGTTTTTCGGACGCGATTTTAATTCCAACAAAATGGAGCACAACAATGCCCAAGTACTTATTTGTATACCATGGTGGAAAGCACCCAGAGACTGAAGAAGAGGTTGCCGAAGTGATGGATGATTGGGGCCAGTGGCTTGGCGGCATGGGTCCTGCGGTGGTGGACGGCGGGAATCCAGTGGGTAAGTCGTTTACGGTTCAGCCAGATGGGAGCGTAGAGAATAACGGAGGTAGCAATCCAGTCAGCGGCTACGGTTTGTTTGAGGCTGATTCCCATGAGGATGTACTTGCAAAAGCCAAAGGCTGCCCAATTTTGAAGGCCGGAGGTACGGTTGAATTGGCCGAGGTCATAGACATGTAAGGGTGTGGTCCCGCGCTAAAGTCTGACGCCATTTGGCACAGACTTTAGTCGCTTTGGCCAGTCCTTTTTGTGCTGTTGGCCTGTTACACTGGATCGCAATGGCAATATCAGGGTTTGCTATGCGTTGGATTTATTTGGGTCTGTATTTCGTTGTATCAAGTACGTTAGGGCAGTCCTTTTGTGAACCAGTTTTAGAGGATTCGGTCGCTGGATCCCAAGTATTAGGCGATGGATCACCCGGGAGTGTAACTACCGCAATGATCCAATCCGCGCTTGATAGTGGCGGTTCTATCACATTCGACATCGGCAACCAGCCGGTAGTCATTCCAGTCACACAAACTCTGATCGCAAGCCAGCCTACGGTTTTAGATGGCGGTGGCTTGGTTACCTTGTCCGGGCAAAATACCCGCCAGATCATGCTTATCACCAATCCAAATCCAGCGGAAGATGCCCCGCTGTTTACGGTGACGCTGCAGAATATAAACTTCGAGAACGGACGGACTACCGGTGGGCGTGGTGGTGCCATTTATAAGGAACACGATTTCGAGTTCCCGCACAAAGTCAGCCTTAAGCTGGTCAACTGCAGATTCGGCAACAATCACGCGCCATTGGACGCCTCAAGCCAGGATGACGGCGGCGGCGCATTCTACGGCGAGTTACTTAATCGAATCGACATCGGAAACTGTGAGTTTGACGGCAACTCTGGCAGCAATGGAGGCGCATTGTATTCACTGGGTAGCTTACGCCTGAATATCGTCGACACCGTATTCCTGGGCAATGATGCCATCGGCACGGGTGGTAATCCCGGGAATGGTGGTAACGCTGGCGCTTTGGGCGTGGACGGTGGCGAACGGCTGGTCGACGTCTGTCGAACCCGTTTCGAATCCAATACGAGCAATGCCTTTGGGGCAGGTTTTTTTAGTGTCATGTATGACGCGGCCAGCCGCACCCGTTTTGAAGACGTAGCATTTGTCGGGAACACGCAACTCTCCAGCAACGAACACACCGGCGGAGCCTATATTCAGGACGGTCCCTGGGCCATGAATCGCGTGAGTTTCATCAACAATGAGGCACGAGGATTTGGCGGATTATTCGTTGCTGGCAACGCGCCAGGTTCCATCGTCAACGGCACGTTTTCACAGAATGTAGCTCGAACTGGATTAGGCGCTGGCATGGCGCTTACCAGTTCGGCACCCATTGATATCGTGAACACTACCATTGCCAATAATGTGTCTACCGACGCGTTTGCGGCGGGCATATCCATTGGATCACCCAATCAACTCACTTTGACTAACACCTTGTTTGCCAACAACACGGGTGGTAATCGTTTCGTAAACTGGTCCATGAACAACCCAGCCAGTGCAAGTGGTGGTGGCAATATGCAGTGGCCCATGACCCGGCCTGATGGCGGCGGCGCAGAAACCCCAGTTACCAGCGACGCGGTATTTGCAGATGCCATGCTGCCTGCTACGGCTCAAGATAACGGTGGATTCGTTCCCACCTTGGCCATAGATGCGTCCAGTTCAGCCCATGATGCCGGCGTAGATACCGTTTCAGTTCCCGATATAGATGCGCGTGGTATGGGCCGAGTTGGGGTGCCCGACATTGGAAGCTATGAGCATGATCCGTTTCTTCTCATATTTGCCGACGGGTTTGAAGACTAGTCTGCCGACCATCGTAATATTTGATACATTGTTCGCCGATTTTGCGCATGTATAAGTAACCGTCCGCAGCTCAGCAATACGCCAGCAGTATGTTCTGACGTGTATTAAGCGAGCCCGCATCAAAATCATTATCAAAAGAATAAGCTAAGAAAATACAAAGCATGTCTCAATCATTTGCCAGTCAGTCGACCGATTCGTTTCGCCAACTTCTAGCTCAAGCCGGGTGCTCCCTGGTGGTATCTACCTATCAAGCCGGTCAGCTGGTATTGGTTCGGGCTCAAGACCAGGGCGTTAACACACATTTCATTGGGTTCGGGAAGCCCATGGGTATGGCGTGGCGAAATGGGCAACTGGCCGTCGGTGGCGCGGCCCAGATTATTACCTACCGTAATCTACCGGCAGTGGGCCCTAAGGCGGGGCAGGGCGATCAAGTGGATGCTTGTTACATTCCGCGGGAGACCCACATCACCGGAGCCATTGATATCCATGAGATGGGCTACGATCAGGATGGCGAACTCTGGTTTGTGAATACGCGCATGTCCTGTCTGGCTACCAAGTCGACCGACTTTAGTTTCCTTCCAAGATGGCGCCCGCCATTTATTACCGAATATGAGCTTTCCGACCGTTGCCATTTGAACGGATTGGGTTTTCGCGACGGAAAACCACGCTATGTCACCATGCTTGGCAAAACCGACACCGGCGGCGGCTGGCGCCAGAACAAAGTATCTGGCGGCCAGGTCATGGACATCGACAACAACGAGGTGCTGGTAGATGAGCTTTGTATGCCGCATTCGCCTCGCTGGTATAACAACAAGCTGTATTTTCTCTCCTCGGGGGCTGGACAACTGATGTGCGCCGAACCCGGGAAGGCACCTGAAGTAGTTGCCGAAGTTCCAGGGTTTGCGCGGGGCATGGATTTTATTGATCGCTACGCCATTATCGGGCTATCACAAGTGCGTGAGAGCGCGGTATTTGCAGGGTTGCCTTTGACCAGACGCGTAGCAGAGCGCAAAAGTGGCGTATGGGTTGTGGACATCATTACTGGTGAGACCGTGGCGTTTCTCGAGTTCATTGGCGACGTCCAGGAAGTATTTGAAGTCAAAGTAGTGCCTCACCGATTCCCCGCTTTGCTGGATATGAATAGCCCGCTGCTGGCAAACTCTTTTGAACTGCCCGATGAAGTTCTAAACAATCTGGCACCGCCCGATTTGGTCCAGCAATCCGTGGAAGAAGCAACACGGACGCATATGGCGGGCGAGCTGCAAGAAGCAATAGTTAAATATCGTGCGATTCTGCAAGAGCATCCGGAGCACCGTCAGACCAAGCACCAGCTGGGTTTGTGCCTGGTCGACGCAGAACTATGGCAAGAAGCGGTAGACCACCTGTCTGAGGTCGTAGCTGAACAGCCAGATAACGCAGAGGCCATGAACAGCCTGGGCCTGGCTTACTCTCGAATTAGCCAACTAGAGACTGGCATTGAGTGGTTTGACAAATCCATCGAAACCGATGGCCAGTTCGCCCTCGCGCATTTCAACCGTGGGCTAATCCTGCTGAAATTAGGACGCTATCCGGAAGGCTGGCCGGAGTACGACTGGCGCTGGCAAACGCCCCAGTTTGTGCCGTTCAAATGTAATCAGCCGCTATGGGAAGGCGAGGACATTAGTGACAAACGTTTGCTGGTACACAGCGAACAAGGCAACGGCGACCATATTCAGTTCTTGCGATTCCTGCCCATGGTGGCTGAAAAATGTAAGGAACTCATCTACGTTGGCCCAGAAAAACTGGCGCCACTGGCGGCGGAGATCGAAGGCGTATCAGAGAGTAGGGTACCTGGACAGATTCCTGCTGACCGTTTCGACGTGTATTGTCCGCTGATGAGTCTGCCTCGTTGGCTGGGAATAACTGTCGAGAACATTCCGGCGCCTGAACGCTACTTGAAGATTCCAGAACAGGCCATTGTCAGGAGGCTAGACGGTGATTTTAAGGTTGGTATTGCCTGGGCAGGTTCCCCCACCCAGAAAGACGATAAGCGGCGCTCACTAAACCTTGAGAAGCTCAAACCCCTGTTCGAGGTAGAGGGTGCGAGCTTTTTTAGTCTGCAAATGCCAGTTTCGGCGGCGGAAGCAGAATTCTTGGAGCAGCACAATGTCACCAACCTGGAACCAGAGCTACCCGGATATGCGCGCACCGCTGCGCTGGTAGATCAGCTGGACCTGGTCATTACGGTAGAAACCGCAATCGCACACGTAGGTGCAGCTTTGGGTAAACCCACCTGGATAGCGCTGTCGGCAGATCCCGATTGGCGCTGGCTCACTGAAGGGGAGAATTCTCCCTGGTATCCAACGGCCAGGCTGTTTCGTCAGGACGAACTAGGCAATTGGGACCCGGTAATTCAACGGATAAAAGCAGAGCTAAAAGAAGCCATCTAACGGCATTTCAGCAATAGCATCACCGTGGCGCTGAGGTAAAAAAATCTCTTGTGCGGCGTAAAATTCGGCGTATCGTATGCGGCGAGTCTGACTCGGCAGCAGGGCAGGTAGGTACCAGCCCCCGGCCAGACCTATAGATCGGACAGATTGCTTGCAAACGTACTTTGTTGTTGATCGCTTAGGCGATTGGGGGGCGGACATTGAAGGCGCTGAGGTAGTTACCGCATGGGACTATCTCACCCAAGAAAAATATCGAGCCTCACGGCGCGCTCGCGTTTTTAATTTGTGTCGGAGCTACCGGTATCAGTCTGCTGGCTACTACGTTTCCCTGCTTGCCTCTGCCAGAGGACACCATCCACTGCCCAGCGTCCAAACGATCCAGGACATTAGTAGTCCTGCATTGCCAACATGGCTGTCAGAAGACGCATCAGGTGGTCTCCTCAAGTCACTTCAAACTATCGAATCATCAGAGTTCGTACTGAGCGTCTACTTTGGAAAAAACCTGGCGCAACGCCACGATAGACTGGCCAGAAGCATTTTTGGAACCATTTCGGCACCGTTGGTCCGGGCACATTTCAGGCGCGTTGAGCATCAGTGGACCTTGCGGTCCGTGCGCGCGATTCCATTGTCAGACGTGCCAGAATCTCATACTGATTTTCTCTACCATGCCGCACAGCGCTACATTTCCCAGCGCAATCGTACTTCAGCAAAAAAGCCATCGCGATTTAGCCTGGGTGTTTTAGTCAACTCACAGGAAAGAGATGCCCCCAGCAACAGCGGCGCGCTGCGTGCCTTCGAACGCGCCTTTCATAGAGCGGGATTCAGCGTAACGATGCTGGATAAGGATGATCTGGCGAGGGTGGCCGAGTTTGACGCATTGTTCTTGCGAGAAACCACAGCCGTAAACCATCACACGTATCGGTTTGCACGCCGTGCCCAGCGCGAGGGTATTGTCTGCATTGACGACGCAGAATCTATCCTGCGCTGTACCAATAAGGTGTTTTTGGCTGAAGCCCTTGAGGCGGCAGGCGTACCAACGCCCAAGACGCTCATTATTAACCGCAAAAACGCCATGAGTGCTGAGCAGGTGTTGTCGTTTCCCTTAGTACTTAAGCGCCCTGACAGTGCATTTTCTACAGGCGTAGTTAAGGTCGAGGATAAGGCGGAACTGCAGGCTGCAATATCAACTTTCCTGGAAGACTCCGAGCTCATCATTGCGCAGGAATTCACGCCCACGGAGTTTGACTGGCGGATCGGCGTAATGGACGGCAAGCCACTGTACGCCTGCCGTTACTTTATGGCCCGTAAACACTGGCAAATCATCGCTCGCGATAAACAGGGAAAAGCAATCTCTGGCGACTCGGAAACGCTACCCATAGAAGCCGTGCCCAAAACCATCTTGTCTGCAGCGGTACAGGCCGCTAATTCCATGGGCAAAGGTTTGTATGGCGTTGATCTAAAACAGGTTGGAGATCGACCCATAGTAATTGAGGTGAATGATAATCCCAATATTGATAAGGGCATTGAAGACAGCGTCCTGGGTAAACAGCTCTACGACGCAATTGCCCAGTATTTCCTCAAACAGGTTGAAAAGCGTTTGAGCATCAAATCATGAGCTACAGCCTATTTTCAGTTATCGGTATCGAGCTGGAATACATGATTGTTGACCGGTGCACCCTGAATGTAAGACCGATTGCCGACAAGCTGCTGGAGCGAGCTGCAGGGGAGCCTTGTCGCGAGTGGGAAAATGGACCCATAAGCTGGTGCAATGAACTTGCCTTGCACGTTATCGAGTTTAAGTTTACTCGCCCGCGATCGAATCTTGCGGATGCCGTAAACCTGTTTCAAACCAACATTGTCCTTGCGAATGACTATCTGTCTGAGTGGGATGCTGTACTGATGCCTACGGCAATGCATCCCTGGATGAATCCACATGATGAACTGCAACTGTGGCCACATGAAGATGAGGCGATCTACAGTGCCTACAATCGCATTTTCGACTGCCGCGGTCACGGCTGGGCCAATCTGCAAAGCACCCACATTAACCTGCCGTTCGCAAACGACTCTGAATTTATTCGCCTGCACGCAGCCATCAGGGTTGTGTTGGCGTTACTGCCGGGTTTAGCAGCAAGCTCTCCAGCGATGGATGGCAAGCTAACGGGAGCCTTGGACAATCGCATCATTGTGTACCGCGACAACGCAAAGGCCATCCCATCTGTTACCGGCAAGGTAATCCCAGAGCCTGTGGGCAGCATCTCCGAGTACAACGAACGCATTCTTGTGCCCATGTATCGCGATATCGCACCTTACGATTCAGAATCCGTGCTTCAAGACGATTGGCTCAATTCTCGCGGCGCAATAGCGCGTTTTGAGCGCGGTAGCATAGAAATTCGATTGCTGGATATTCAGGAGTGTGTGTCTGCAGATATCACTATTGTCCGTTTGGTGGTTTCGGTGGTCAAAGCGCTAGCTGAAGACTGTTGGGTGCCGCACCAGAAGCTGAACCATATCGACTCCGAATCTCTGGTGGAATTGCTCATGGAATCAGCCGCAAGCGGTGATTCGGCCAGCGTAGAAAACCCGCAGATACTTGCCTGCTTTGGCGTAAGTAAAACAGTGACGCTGCGGGAATTATGGATTTATCTGGCCGGATCGCTTGGGATCAATGATGCCTGGCTTACATGCTACGGTCGGCGGGGTGTGCTGGCGCGTGGAATATCTGAGTCCTGGGCACTCAACGGCGCGCAAGAAACATTTCAACAACTGGTACATTGCCTTGAGTGCGACAAGTTCCTCGTCAGTGGACAGTAACACTAAACTGCTGCTGACCTGCGAACATGCCAGCAACCATGTACCGTCAGACTGGCGCGACCTTGTTCGTATCCCAGACGATGTACTCCAATCGCATCGAGGATACGACCCCGGTGCCAGCGCGCTGACGGATATCCTCCGGGATAGTCTAAATCCATTTGCGACTCTAAAAGGTATCGCGACCCGGTTGCTCATCGATCTTAATCGGTCACCGCACAACCATCGCCGTTTTTCCCAGTGGTCTGTCAAATTGCCCTACGCAGCACGCAACTCGCTCGAAAGGCAGCTACATCAGCCTTACTGGGAACAGGCTGAGGCAATGGTTCGAAGCAATCTACCTTGCTTGCACATCTCTGTACATTCGTTTACTCCAAACTGGAACGGCCATAGGCGTTCCACAGACATAGGAATTCTGTACAACACGCAGCACGCCCCTTCCGCGGCATTCGGTCGTCAGCTGTCAGCAGCGCTTCGACAACTGCATCCAGGCTGGAAAATCCACCGAAACCAGCCATACAGTGGCAATACTGACGGGCTGGTCCATCACCTTAGCAAGCAACACGGCGCGCATTACGTTGGTATAGAAATTGAACTTAATCAATCGCTTATTGAAGATATTGAAACCATAGGTACCAAGCTTGCCTCTGCGGTGCTGCGTTGCCGCAAACACTTGCAACCGCTAAGATCAGGGATCGACAGCTAGTTATCCACCCACATGCGAAAGAGATTGGTGCGCACAGATTCCATTAATAGCTTGTCATTCTCGTCGGCCTTCGGTCCCATTCGTTCCATCAGTTGGTAGTAGTGTGAGAGCACGTGTCTGTTCTGAGCTGAGGGTATGTAGCTTTGAATCCAACTGACCGCTGCGTAACGCGCACCGCGGGTGATTTCACGCACTTGATGAATGATGCCAGTGGGATAGATCACTGCATCGCCCGCATGCATTTTCACCAGCGAGCGGTCGCTGCCCAGCCATAACTCCAATTCTCCGCCGTCATAGTCGGATGGCTCGGAGAGAAAAATGGTAACGGACAAATCACTGCGTAATGGGCGAGGGCGAGTGGACATTAGTGCTTCATCCAAATGCGGGCCGTAATACATACCTGGCTCATACCGAGAAAAAGTCGGTTGTGGAATAGTCCTTGGAAAAGCGATACGTGCCAGACTCTTGTGAGCGAACAGGGCTTGCACAATCATGTCTCCGACGGTTCCTTTCTCAGCGTCCGCTTGATCAATTTGCTGATTGTTTTTCACGCTGGTGGTCTGGTTGGTCGCCTTACCATCAACAAATTCTGCCTGTCGCACAAACTCCTGTGCCTCAGCCGTTTGTTCTGGCGACAATAGCTTCTGAATGCGATGAATCAATTGGGCCTACTCGCTGTTTGGACATATAAATCTCATCTTACCCGTCAGGTCGCTCTAGCAAAACCACACCATCAATCCCGTTTGCATGACGACTCGGCTGCCACAGCAATACGATAGTCACTGGCGGCTCGGCTTCGCATACGTGAGAATAGGCCCAAGATCAGGGTGCTTGGAATTTGTACATGTCAAAATTTGCTTGTCGTTTGTTCGCGGTTGCTGCGGTCCTATCCTTATGGTGCGCGGTAGCGGCTGCCGAAGTCCCCTTCGTCAATTGGGAAAACCATCCGGTGCGTGGCGTCGCAGTCAGCGAAGATCAACGCACACTGGCGGTGGCACACACTGCTGATAACCGAGTCCAGCTGTTTGATGTGAGCCAGGGCAGGGCGGTAAGACTGGGACATGTCAAAGTCGGTCTTGATCCCGTCGCGGTAAACTTTCGAACCAACTCAGAAGTCTGGGTAGCCAACCATATTTCGGATACGGTGAGCATTGCGGACGTAAATACCCGCGAAATCCTTCAGACCATACCCACCTGCGATGAACCTGCCGATATTGTCTTTGCCCCGGGTAGGGCGTTTATCACCTGCTCTCAGGAAAACACGGTGATGGTTCTCAACGCGACTGGTCAGCGCCAAGAGATTGGGCGAATTAGAATCAACGCTGAGGATCCAAGAGCCATGACGGTCAGCTCAGACGGGGCGCAGGTTTTTGTCGCCGTTTTTGAGTCTGGCAACGGCACCACTATTTTGGGCGGTGGTGCCGAAGAAGAAGACGTTATCTCATTTCCGCCTAACGTTACGCGAGTACAGACCACCCCGTATGGCGGCCAGAACCCGGCACCCAACGACGGCAATACTTTTACGCCAGCCCAGAATCCAAACCTGCCGTCAGCGCCCCAGGTTGGCCAGATTGTGCGCAAGAACGGGTCTGGACGCTGGATGGATGACAACAATGCCGATTGGACTGCGTTTGTGTCCGGCAATCAGGCCAGTCAGTCTGGCAGATTAACTGGCTGGGATTTGCCCGATCGGGATATTGCTGTCATAGACGCCCAATCACTGGACATAAGCTATGTATCAGGGCTGATGAATGCTGGCATGGCTATTGGATTTAACCCAAAAACACAGCAAGCAACACTGGTAGGAACAGACGCCATCAACGAGGTGCGTTTTGAGCCCAACCTGAATGGGCGGTTTCTACGGGTTAATGCCGCTGGTATCGATGCTCAGACTCTAGACGCTACCGTTACAGCCGATCTAAATGCGCACTTGAACTACACGCAACCTCAGGTAGGCGCAGACCTTCGACAACAATCCCTGGGCGACCCGAGAAGTATTGTTTGGCAAGCAGACGGCGAACGTGGCTTTGTTGCCGGAATGGGATCTAACAGTGTCGCGGTTATTGACGAGAACTTTACCCGGCAGGGCGATAGCATTCAGGTGGGCGAGGGGCCTAACGGAATGGCGCTGGCTGGCC
>CAZVYE010000121.1:0-10407 GCA_964630895.1 uncultured Gammaproteobacteria bacterium
TGCCGCCCGGCAGAAGTCTCCATACTCATCATCGCCTATACAGGCAGACATGGCGGTGCGCAGGCCCAGCCGCTGCATGATCACGCAGGCAATCGCCGTGGAACTGCCGAGTGTCAGCTTCAGGCCCGAGAAAGCCTGTTCCGTTCCAAGTCGCGGTTGTTCCGCCTGAATTCCCGAAAGGATCAGGTCGGGATTGAGCTCGCCAAGGCAAAGTACATCGAACTGCGACATTGTCGGTTCAGAATGTCACGACTTTGCTGAGATTGGCAGGGGCATCGGGATCATTGCCACGCCGCAAAGCCGTCTCGGCATCCAGCCTTTTCCCTTTGACTAGAATGTCCTTCATGTCTGCCTGAACTTCTGGGCCTGACGCGCTGGTAAGTGGTTTGCGCGAATACATCAAGGAAAAGAAGTTGAGATAGTGGAAGACCGCTCGGGCCAAGCGAAAGGGGAAAAACAAAAAGTCGGTAATGACATTGCTCGCCTTGTAAGCAGGCGCTTCATACGGGCGGCGGATAAATAACAGGTTTCCCTGATTGTCCACTCTTGGTTGTAGATGATCGTAGCGCTCATCTTCTACCACGGTTTTTAGTTTGCCACGTTCTCGATCCAGCATTTCAATGGTGGCTGGACCTAATCCAGCGGCAAACCCTTGCTCTGTGCGTGCTACGCCCTGCGACTGAAAGACAATATCATTGCCTGCGGAAACGAATGCGGGGCAGCGATCCACGGTGTCCCCTTGGGTAAGTTCTTCGTACTCGCCACCTTCGCTGTCCATGATGCAAATGTTTGCGCCACCTGTGGCGTTGCGCTGTGAGCACAACACCAGCTCTCTTGTATCCGAGTAGGTTAAGTCTTCGATATTTAGATTTTGTCTGTGGACCAATCGGCGTTCGTTGTTGGACTCCACATCGTAGGAGAACAGACCCCCGACCCGATTGTCATGCAGCGCATAGAGCAGCTTGCCCGGGGCCACGATATCCACGCTACTCATATTCATCTCGACCTGCTGCGAGTTGCCACCACCCAGGCCACCAGCAAACGGCTGAGCAAACGAAGTGCCCTCCTTCCAGGCGTGCCGTTCGCGCTTGCGTTCTGCACGATCGAGAATCTCCTGTACAAACTTGCTTTCGATGGCTTCCACGCCATCCGAAGTTACATAAAAGAGTTTGCCGCTGGCAATGTAGGCCAACTGTTTCCCAGGTGGGACGTTGATTACCTTCGCTTCGGCACCGCTACCTTTGTCCTTGCCTCCCTGGAACACGTTGTAGATCAGAAAGCCAATGATGGCGATCAGTGCGATGATTATTAGAATGTGCATAGCGGGACCCCAACCCTTGTATCGTCCTTGACGCATACTATAGCGCCATTGGATGAAAGCGCTAAAAGAAGACGTAAAACAAAGAAAACTTTAGTTTTCGGGGGAGCGCATTGCACATTGGCGCTAATTGCGGTTTGTTTCGCTATCTTTATTTGCGAGAACCTGACGAAAGAATTCCGTGGAGTGTTCCTGAAGTTGCTTTCGATTGTGGCCTACACCGGGGACGAGCAAGAATTCTGCATCTGCCCCCGCGTTGGCATACAACTGCTCTGCAGCTGGCCAACGCTCCAGCGGTGTGGTGCCGAAAAGTTCATCCACAATGGCGGCGGCCTCTGGCTCCCAACCGTCGGAAAAGTCGAGCGAATCGTTGTCGTCATCGCCTCCCATGACGATTAGTTGCCTAACCTGACGATATGCATTGGCGTCAAAGGGTCTGCCAGTCAGCCTCCCGAGATCTGCTATGCCCGCCGGATAATCTAAAACCTGCTCTTCATATTGCGCGATTGGGGCGATGGGCCAACCGCCCGGAGAACCGGTAGCAACAGCTAAAACGCGCTCTGGGTGAATAGCGGCAAAGCGATTTGCAAACATGCCGCTGGCGGAATAGCCCTGAAGCAATATTTTAGGCCTTGTTTCAATGCCGTCGGCCGCCAGTTCTGCGCGGGCATGTTCAATCATGGCGATCAATTGTAGGTCCAGGCGGGCTAAGTCCGCTCTGCGGGTGGTCAATACATCGCGATCGAGAGCATGGGTATAAATACGCCAGTCTTTCGACGGCCGGAGAAAAGCGGGAACCAGGAGAGCGACTTCCAAATCATCGGCAAGAAAATGGCGTCCAAAAGTCATCCATTTGGCGTCGTTAATGTGCACTTCAGGGTCGTCCGAGTTGGTGCCGGAATTGTTCGGCTGGACGAGCAAACTGACCGAATTCTCACGAGAAGATGCACTGGCGGGCACATACAGGTAGAAGCCCGCGTGATAGCCATTGTCTGGATCAGGAGGGTAGTACTCAGTCCGACCTAAATACAGGGATACCAAAATACCGACAATACCCAGGGCTATGCCCAACATTATCAACAAAGCCCAAAAGATCTTCTTGATCATGATGATTCCCCCTTGATGCTACTGAAATGCCCGAGCCTGCAGCTCGTATAGCTTGGCATATCGACCATCCATTTCCAGCAAACTACTGTGGTCACCGCGCTCTACGATCTGGCCCTGCTCCATCACCAGTATGTCATCTGCCATCCGCACTGTGGAAAAACGATGAGAGATTAGGATGGTGATTTTGTCTTTGCCCTGCTCTTTGATGTAATCGTAAATGCGCGCTTCCGCTTCGGCATCCATGGCGGCAGTGGGTTCGTCGAGGACAATAATGTCGGCTTCTTCTCGCATAAAGGCGCGGGCCAAAGCGACCTTCTGCCACTGGCCACCGGATAACTCACGCCCATCTTTGAACCACCGCCCTAGCTGTGTTCGCAGGCCTTCATCCAGTTCATCAAGGAAGTCAGTGACCATGCCCTGGCGGGCAGCTTGGGCCCAGCGCGCTTCGTCGGAAAAGTGTTGTGGATCGCCGGCGCCAATATTCTCCCCCAGCAGAAACTGATAGCGGGCAAAGTCCTGAAATATGACCGCGACGCGTTTTTGCAACTCGGTGCGATTCCAGTCCGAAAGATCCGTGCCCTGGAAACTTATGGTGCCCTGGGTGGGTTCGTACAGGCGCGTCAATAGCTTCACCAGGGTCGTCTTGCCGGAACCGTTCGCCCCAACAATCGCTATGGTTTTACCTCGAGCCACAGAAAAGCTGACGTCGTTTACGGCAGGTTGTTGGGACCCAGGGTAAGTAAAAGACACATTGTGAAATTCCAGTGGGGCATGCTGGTCAGCGCCCTGTATCTTCGTTCCAAACGGCGCGATCGTTTCCTGAGCAAGAAATTCATCCAGGTTGGCTAGGTACAGATTGTCTTCGTACATGCCGTTGATAGAGGAGAGGCTGGCAGAGATTGCGCTTTGGCCTTGTTTGAACAACATCATGTACATGGTCATCTGGCCAATAGTGATGGCCGCTGCCGTGGCGGCGATTACCACCCACGCATAGCTACCATACAAGGCCAGCGTGCCGATAAGTCCCAGGGCAAATCCCCAGGTGGCGCGGCGAATGGCAAGCGAGCGATCCTCGCCATAAAGTTTGTGAAAGATCGCCTTGTATTGATCCAGCAAGAGCTTGCCAAGACCATAAATACGTACTTCTTTAATGTAGTCCTCCCGCGCCAGCACGGTTTCCAGATACATTTGCTTGCGTGTTTCCGGACTGCGCCAGTAAAACAAACGGAACGCCTCACCAGAGAATTTCACTTCCGCCAGGAATGGCGGCAAACCACCCAGCAAGAGGATTAGCACCGCCAGCGGGTGAAATTGGAAAAGCAGGAAACCGTAGCTGACCAATGAAATGGCGTTCTGGATTAGTCCAAAAGCACGATTCACCAGGGATAAAGGTCGGTTTGACGCCTGACGCCTGGCCCGAGTGAGCTTATCGTAAAACTCCGAGTCTTCGAACTGCACCAGGTCCAAGGAAATGGCTTTCTCCAGGATCATGGCGTTGACTCGATGCCCCAACTGCGCGCGCAGTAAGGCCTGGCACAGTGAAATTCCAGCCTGGCAGCCTGCAATGCCGGCAATGGTCAAACCTTCAAAGCCCACCAGCCAGAGCAGGTAATCTTTGGACCGGTCTGGGCCTGCTTCCAGATACGCAATGACACCGTCCACGATTAACTTGCCCAGCCAGGCGGCCAAAGCCGGCAATAGGCCTGCAACCAGCGTAAAGGCGCCCAATGCGATGGCCAGCTTTTTGTTGGTTGCCCACACCAACGTGATTGCTCGCCGGGTGTAGCGAAACACGGAGAAAAACCCCTTTAGTCGTTCGGTGGCGCTGGCGTCTGATTGGGCTGGCGGTGGTGGGATGGCGATGCTTCCTTAGGGTGCGGGCACGAGACGCATGAATGATAGGGAATTCTCACCTTTTTGTAACTTTTTTGCGGGCGCTTCGTTGGGCCGGTTAGGAGGTACCAATATGCGATTACACTTGAATCTGATTCTGTCCGGCTGCCTGGTTGGTGGACTCTGGGCGTGCGGAATATCCATTGCTGAGAATCATGAGGCTAAGACAGTATTGTTTGCGTCTGGCGGTACTCAGTTAGCAGCGACCCTGTTGCTTCCGCATAGCACTCTTGAAAGCAAGACACAGCATCCGGCGGTTGTGCTGGTACATGGTTCGGGTCCCAGCGCCCGTTCAAATCCATGGACCGCTGCGTACGCGAACGCTTTGGTTGCCCGTGGGATTGCCGTATTACATCCGGACAAACGTGGTTCTGGTGAGTCCAACGGCGATTGGAAAAGCGCAACTCTTGATGATCTTGCCGATGACGCGCTGGCCGCCGTTGAGTATCTAGAGCAATTTGCACCGGTGGATTCTGAACGCATTGGGGTGATGGGCTTTAGTCAGGGAGGACACGTGGTCCCTATCGCTGCCAGCCGCAGCTCACAGGTGGCCTTTGCGGTTAGCGTGTCTGGGTCGGTTGTACCGATGATGGAGCAGATAGAGGACGAACTGCTGATAATGGCAAGGGATGAAGAACTCAGCCCGGCGCAAGCGGCCGTTATTAGAGAAATTCACGTGGCGTCGGTGAATTACGCTTTGACTGGCGAGGGCTGGGAAATTTACGAAGGCTTGTTAACGCAGCATGCAAACTCGCCCATTGCGAATTCTTCAGTTTTCGGGGGCTTTCCCCGCAAAGAATCTAGTTGGAAGTGGGCGCATTTAAAGGCACTGGGAAACCAGGATCCGCTGCGCTATTGGAAAGCGGTAAGTGCGCCAGCGCTGTTCTTATACGGTGGTAAAGACGAGAACGTAGATGTGCGCAAGAGCACAGAGAAGCTGCTCGCGTCCGAAGCATTGGCCGATAAAAATTTTAGCGTGATGTTTTTTGCGTCCAATGGGCACGCGTTGTATCGCGAAGACGCTATGGATTTTCTCGCCACCTGGATCAAGAGCGGCGGCGCACACTAGTTGGTGTTAGGGACCACGGCCATCACGCCCCAGCCTCCAAAGGATTCGGATACAACAAACGTCACAGTATTCTTGCCGGCTTGAAGCGGTAAGGGCACGACATCAAACAGACCTATGGTACCCAGATAACGAAAGTCCCTGGAGCGATAGCCGTTGGAGCCGCGATAGACCTCGGTTCCATTTAAGAACACCCGCACTAGATCGCTATATCCAAACTGCATGAGCCGCGTCGAGGGTGCCTCCGACTGCAGGTCGAATTGCGCAAAAACGGAGCGATTCTCTGCGTCGACGCCTTTGGCAACGGCAAGGTTTACAAAGCCTTCTGGCTCTACCTGAAGCTGCTGCCATTCCAGCGACTCAGGCAGCGACTCAAACTGTAACGATGGACGTTGATCTGCGGGAACAGCGGATGACACGCGCCATAATCTGACAAGTCCCTCGGTCTCATTTGCTGGCACAGCGACAAATTCTTGCGAGGCAAATTCTGTGGGTACCGCTGCTTCATAGCGAAAATTTGAATAGTAAGCAGGCGCAAATCCGGAACGGAGGCCAATGGCCCCTGATGCATCTGTTCGCCTTAGGTCTGAAATCAGCAGCTTCTGTCCGTCAATAGAAATTGCGGCGCGATCCCCGGAAAATTCGATGCGCACGGGCATCCATTCATCAAACCGGTATTTAAACGGGGCGGCATATTGGGGGCCGTGAAAAAGCTGCCAGCCAGAGACACCATTGATATCTGGGGTGTACTGACTCGCGTCTGGCTTGCCGCTTTGATGGGGTCTAAAATAAACGTTTTCGAAATCACCAGGGCGCTGGAATCGAAACATAGCGCCACTAAACCCGCGCTCGGCGCCAAACGCAATATCAAACTCCACAACGCCATCACGCAGATCAACTTCATCCAGCACCGCCCGACCATTATGTAACAACAGTGCCTGTTTACCCTGGTACTCCACTAACTCTGCTCGGTCTGCGGTTAGACTCCAGCGAGAATCGTCGAATGTCACGGTCTCTGCGCCTAGCGCATTCGTGCCCAGAAGAAAGATGATTGCACAAACTGGACGTAACATGACGTTCTCCCTTGCTTCTTACTGCCCGGACCGTATTGGCAGTGGTTTGCATTCGCAAACACTCAAATTGGTCAGCATCCGCAACATGAGAAAGCGGATAGGATTTGCTGAGAGCCAGGATAGAGACAGCGTCCGCTATGTGCCCTAAGTCCCCACACCCATGCCGAGACCTACTCGAAATCCGAGATAAATACGTGATCCAGAATCCAGTCCCTGATAAGCGCTTGGTCGACCAATGGCAGGCTGTTGGTGGGCCGCATGCGATCTCCGGTTTGCGGTGTGGCGCAGTTGATCTTCTCGAACAGGTAGCTGCTATCCAGGTCATTGCCGGTCATCAGAGGAACTCCTGGAGCAAAGGCACTGTCGCGACTGGCAAGGTTTGCCTTGGCACGCTGGGTTAAGTCTAAGCCACCCGAATTGGTGGCGGTTGGGGTGTGGCAGGCATTGCACTGGGCATCGAAGACCGCCTGCACCGCTTCGTTGGTGGCAACGGTGGTTGAGATCCCGGACAAGTCGTCACAGCCTTGTCCACCGCCAAGTACACCCAGCAATATGTTTGCCGGAAGTGTTTCGGCCTGAGTGAGGGTGGTATCTAAAATGACATCGCCATACTGGTCTTCGTTGGTATCTCCCGGTGTGTCCAGGCTGAAGGTGCCTGGGACATCCGCAATGCGAATCGGCAAGGTGAAATACCCCGCGGAATCCGTATCAACTCTATGCAAAATCCCAGTGGGTTGGTCTGTATGGTCGCGACCTCCAGCTACGGTGTAAGGCATACCATTGGAATTTACGCCTACATCAACCTGCGGAACATCTCCAGTGGTTGTGCTTACTTCCCCTCGGATCATGGCGGGTGCCAGGTAAACAGTGCGATTAATGGTAGCCGGAGGCGACTGTGCCGGAAAACTGGCACCAAACCGGGTCTGGCCGACGCCAAAACTCTGATCGGGATTAACTGCAACGATTAGACCGTCGTCCACAAAGTTGAGGTCCAAAAGCTGGTCAATCGTGCCGTCGCTTTGGGTGAGAATTTCGTTGCCATCGGTGCCAGTGCCGCCAGTAAACGCGATTGGAGTCGTTCCGTCGCGTTGGAACAGGGCCAAAGTGACCATCTCATTAAGCGCGGTGTCGGGTAAATTGCTCGCGTCTCGAACGGTAACTTGCAGGCTTACATTGCCGCTGGCAGACACCGTTGCCGATCGCTCAAGAAAGTCCGTAAGACCGACATCGTCCGTTACCGTCAGGCGCACTGTGTAATTGCCCGGTGTGTTATAGGTATGGCTTGGATTAGCGACACTGGAGCCATTGCCGTCGCCAAAGTCCCAGTCGTAGCTGGCGATACTGCCATCCACGTCGCTGGATTGATCGGTGAACTGCACTTGCAGCGGCGCCACACCGGTAATTGGGTCTGGGGTGTTGGAGAAGTTTGCAACCGGTGGCGTACCTGCGGTGAAACATACTCGCTCGATACTGCCGGCGTTAAGCGCCGCATCGCCATTCGAAGAAGATGTGTAGAGACAGCCATCGTCGCCAAACTGAAGGTCAACGCCCACCAGGTTATTTACAAAGGGGCTGGAACCGTCGACATCGGTTGCCACGTCCAGGTCCGTCCCGCTAAGCGTATACCGCCGGATGGAATACTCGTTTGGAAACCAGTTACCAGCGTATAAAGTGGGATTTCCACTCACCGCAAATGGTCCGGATGTAGCGATCACAATGCCGATCTGAGAGGGTTCAATGGCGACCATGACGCGGTGGTTAGGATCAGCAGGGTTTAAGAAACAACCTCCCACACAGCTTATTGAACCGTCTCCATTGCTATTCCAGTTGCCGTCTGACCCGCTGCGTGCCCAGGAGATACGATCGGTGGCGTCGCCATTTTCAGAGATATACAGCACGTTGCTCACCGGTACCGAAGGATGAAACGCAAATCGAAACGGGTTGCGCAATCCCGAGAGCCAAATTCTTGAGCGAACGCTATCCGGGTCGCCGTCATAGAAGGGATTGCTGGAAACTCCGAGCCCTGTGGCTTTATCGATACGCAGATACTTGCCTTCGTAAAAATCTAGGTTCTGCGCTCGGCTCGGGTTGCCGTCATCTCCCAGGGCGACGATAAGGTGATCGTTGTCGGTAGGGTCGAAGTCTATGTCACCGCCTTTGTGGAAGGATTCGGCGTGGGGCAAGCCGGTCAGGATATTTGTCTCTGTAGCCGGACTGATCGAGTCCATCATGGAGTCGTAAGTCAAGCGCACAATGCGTTGGTCGCTGTTCGTCGTGTAGTGCAAATACAAAAAGCCGTTGGTGTCGAAATCTGGATCAAAGACAAAGCCAATGAATCCTCCTTCCAGAGCGGGATTCACAGACCCCGTCAGATCCAGCATGGTCTCCGGCGTAAGACTGCCGCTGCTCTCTGAGAACCGCAGCAGCCTGCCCTGTTTCTCGGCACCCCAGAGGTTGCCATCAGGGTCGAACTGCATTGCGGTTATGCCATTGCCGAAATACAGGAACTCATGGGTGAAGTTTGGATCGTTTACGGAAACCTGGGCAAATGACGCGGTAACGCCAATTTGGATGAGTAGCACGGTCGCAAAAAGTCTGACGGCGCTGCGTCTTACAAGCGTCTTCATATATGTCCCCTGAGTTGGTCAGCAAGCCAGGAGAGATTGGGCAAACCACTCCCAGCTTTGATAGCCAGTTTACGTCCTAGGCATCCGTATCCAGAAACGGTTTGAACCCGCCCCAGATCATACGCTTGCCTTCCATGGGTGAGTCCTCTGGCATAGTCATAATCCCATCTGCCTGCATCTGTTCATAGGCTTTGTCGCGCACTTCTCTCGAAGGCCAGATAACCCATGAAAAGACTAGCGACTCGCCAGATTGCAAATCGACGGCGCGCTTGAAATCGGTGACTTTCCCATCTGGAACATCATCCGCCAGGCACTCCACAATTCGTTCGGCACCATATTCTTTGAACTTTGGCGCCCACTCGCGCGCAAAGGCTTTGTAGTCATCTTCGCGGCCGGGCTTCACCGGAATTACATAACCATCGACGTAGCTCATGACATTGACCCCTGATTCAAGGAAAGTAAAGTCTACACAAATCCCAACGTTGGTGAAGCAAAGTTCCCAAGGTGAGGGAAAACGGTCGGCAAGTCGGTATCACTTACGCCAAGCCATCGTGCCAGCGTTGCGCCGTACTGTTCGACAGAAATGTCTGGAATAATGCGGCCATCGCCCAGGTCATCTGGTCCGTCCAGTGTGAGGTCAGGCATGCGTCCGTGAATCTGTCCACCGTTGACTGCGCCACCCATAACGAGTTGATGACCGGCCCATGCGTGGTCCGTGCCATTGCCATTGCTGGTTAAGGTGCGGCCAAACTCAGATATGGTGAACGTGGTCACTTCATTAGCGCGGTTAATCTCGTCCATAGCGTTGGAGAATGCCAGCATGCATGCATCCAGATTGGCCAATTGCACCGGATGGTCGTCAAGCTGCGCATCGTGGGTGTCCCACCCCCAGTCTCTTACGTAAAACGTCTGTCGCGCCATTCCCAGCGCTGACTGTACGGAGATCATGCGAGCGACCATTTGCAGCTGCTCGCCCAGGCTGGTTTCTGGAAAAACCGTTGTGATGGTCGGCCCAGAATCCAGCGCCGCGGCAATGGTTTCATGATTGGTAATTGAGCGCTGCCGAATATTCGCAAAAGTGCGACTCATGATGTGCGATTGAGACTCATTACGCAGCGTGTCGAAAGCCTGCGCCATGTGCTGGTTCCATTCGGCGTAGACATTCAGCCCCGTGGTGCCACCGGGAGACATTGCGTACGCAGAAAGCCCGTCCCCGGTTTGAAACAGATTGCCCCCGGACAGCGAGATATTCATGGACAGCTGCTGCTGCGTATTCATCGACCCAAGCATCTCAGCGACGTGTCCTGCCCACCCAGTCTGGCT
>CAZVYE010000122.1:0-10349 GCA_964630895.1 uncultured Gammaproteobacteria bacterium
TGGGAGGTAACGTGACAATCTACAATAGCTAACGGCAACACTGAGCAAATCAATGGCCTGGTCAAAGGGGTAGCAACACCATCGGTCGATTGATCACTGGACAAAAGTATTCCATAAAAGGCGCGTAAGACATGAGTCGTTATATTCTGATAATTCTTTTGCTTATCTGCTGCAACGTGAATGCAAACGTTGAATTCGAAATAACGGTCGGGGGCGAGGATAAGGAATACATTGAAAACTCCATAGTTTCCTTGGCCCAAAAACATGGCGCTGAATTAACAGAAACTCATTATGTTCCCAAAAGCGGCCGATTGACGATCACCCTGCCAAATGACGATCTTTGGTTTCTGACTGTTTCTGCACCCAATTACATACCACTCATAGAAGCTGTCTTTCCCAAAGATGTGACCGAGTTTAGCGCAGAAGTCACGCTACGCCCCATCGCCTATAAAGACGAAATTAAGGAAATCAGAGTGATTCATTCCGACGCAGACTTTGAATTCGATGAGACTCTGCTGATGACCAAGCGAAAAGACGGCCGTTACCACCTGACGCATGAGACCAACAGCGCAGTATTCAAGTATTTCTTTTTCGGCGCAGCTCAGCGGCCCACCATGGTCAACGGTCAAGTCCAGGACAGCTTTGAGTATAACGATCGGGGACATTTCAACTCGGTAATCAACGTGGAAAACGGTTTAGTCGAAATTGTATTTGACCCTGCCTTAGGCGCTGAAAAGAGCGAAGAAAGCACGATAATATTCACCGATGATGTCGTCAAACAAAGAGCCGCGGTGCTAAACGAATTTTCGGGGTTTCAAGATCAATGGAGAACAGATCTTAAGAATTACAAGAATGAACACGGCAAGACCGACGGCTTCGAGGTCGATCAAACGGCGATAATGGCAAGAATTGATGCGTTGATCAGTGATGCAGAGGATGAAGTCATTCGGGATATCGCCCACATTGCCTTCAGCTTTCTCCATGACGACCATGTTGAGTATACCCAGCAGGCCATCGAACACCTTGGTATCGATAATCCTGCCTGGTCACTTGGGGGCGGTAAAATTGTCAGCCAAATGGCTCACCAGATTGGCAGCCAGGACGAAGACATCGCCTCCGATGATATCTATTTGAACGGAATCAGGAAACAGCCCGATTTCTTCAACAGCTTTCTCGAGCGCTCTCAAGTTCATAACGCAAGAAAGGAACTGATATTTGTCGCTCTATACTCCCATAAGATGCAGCAAAACATGGATCAGGCCAGAGCGTACCTGAAGTTACTAAAAGAAGATTATCCCGGCGACATGATTGTAAAACTGGCAACCGACCTTGTGGGAGACAACTTGGCATTGAAGGTCGGTGCCAGCATACCGAATTTTGAGTTCAGCGAGATGAACGAGAACACATCGATCACAAAGGAAAGCCTAAAGGATAAAGTTTACTTGATTGATCTCTGGGCAACCTGGTGCTCGCCATGCCTCGAGGAGCTTCCCTATTTGACAGAAGTTTATGAGGAATATTCCGATAAAGGCTTCGATATCGTGAGCATCGCGATGTGGGACGACGCGGAAGACATCAAGGAATTTCAAAATAAGCATTGGAAAATGCCCTGGAAAAACGTTTTTGTGAGCTCGGAAGATATCAATCAGGTCGCAAAACTGTTGGAAGTAAAGTTTCTCCCGAAAGTCATGCTTGTCGATCAGAATGGCGAGATCATTGCGATGAATTCGGAAGTTAAAAAAGAGAAGCTGGAAACGACGGTAAAAAACGCTTTAGGAATCGACTAGCCTACTCAGTTACGAAGATCATCTAAGTATCGGGTACTTCTTCGAAGTCCATGGACCGCCCGACACCTGCTCCTGGCCGGATACGGATGCGTTCCCGGAGTCCCTCTCGTGCCATGACGAACTCTCGCAGGCCCGCTTCATGGACGAAGCGGATTTGTACCCGCCCTCTGAAAGCTGATTCCCGAAAACCAATTCCTGGACATGCAGAAAATAGGCGCAATCTCGGACAAGAACAAGTCCAGATGTCTGACTGCCAAGTCCGCGACTAGCTGGGGATGACTAAGATCACCATTGGCTTTTGCATTACATAGGATGCCTTTCCATCATTGTTTCCTGGCATTGCGAGAAGCGGAATTCCAAGGCGGCCAACGGTACTCCATCTCAAAATTGCCATGAGCCGCCAGATTGATGCCAGAAATCCGAGGCGGCTCGGGATTATCATGGGTGATCGAACTTTATTGCTCACGAGCACCTGAACCATGCACCATTTGATCGCCGCCTGTTTCTTTCTCACCCTCACCATTGAGGCAGTCGGTGCCGAGCGGGTATTGATCACGCAGCCGACTTCCGTGAGTACTATTGGCTCGCTTACTTTCGACGCACCTTTCAGCCCAGAAATTACTGCTTCACTGGAACTTGGTGACACCCTTTCCGGCGGCACGATAAAGGTGATTGCCACAGAGCGGGTCCCATACCGTATCAGCGTTCAATTGGAAACCAGTATGACCATTAGTGATGAAGGTCCGCATTTGGACCTTACAGACTGGAAACACTGCACTACCGGTTGGATAGTAGCCGAACCATTGGGTGACAGTATTTTCGCGCTTCCAAGCTATGACAATGTCGATACCGATTGCTTTCCAGAAGTGACTCACCAAGACATTAGAGAGGCAGTATTTCAGCGAGGCGGCGAGCGTTGGTTGGGTGTTGTAGAACGCGCCTCTGAAAGCGATGGATTTAGCCCAGTCTCTATCGAGTTGAGCACGGTGAGGATTAAAGTAGAAAAGCAGGTCAACTCTCGATGGGAACACGTCACGTTAATAGATCTTGCTGTGCCGATGGGTTGCTGAGCGGAAGACCTAGTCAGGCGGTACCCTGTTGGTACTATCGACGAACATCAAGCCATCTACCACAATTGGCGAGATTAACCCGCTTGTGGCGAAAATTCCCAAGCCTACAGAAGAAGTGATTTGCAACTTATTGATTAGATGCACAATCGTTTGCTGGCACGTTGCTTGCAATTCAATCAGGGGATTCCAGGGAGTACTAAAAATGAACGAAGACCAAGCCCGAAAACGCATCAAGGAATTACGGGAATTTTATTCCCACCTGGGAACTTTTGTCGGCGTCAACCTGTTTTTGATCATGGTAAACCTGCTTACCAGCCCCGAATTCTTCTGGTTTATGTTTCCGCTGTTCGGCTGGGGAATCGGGCTTATTGCTCATGGTTCCAAGGTCTACGCCGCCGGTACTGATTGGGAGGAACGAAAGATGCAGGAACTCACCGGGCTGAGTCAGACCCAGGATGAGTTGGCGCGTCTTTCGGAACGGACCGAAACCTTGGTCACCATTCTATCCAGCGTTGATTGGGAAAACATTGATCCTGAGTTGCAGGGCACGCAAAAGAGCCTTCGCAACGCACAGGAAGATTTGAGCAAGCTTCGCCAAGGACACGAAGGGATGGAACGGTCCGAGGTAAAGCGCGAGATCGAAAGGCTCGAGGAATTCGTGACCAGCTCAAGGTTTGAGTACTTGGAAAAAGCGGCGAGTGAAAAGGGTACCAGTGACTACGCAGCCGAGGACAAACCGAACTGACCATACGAGTATGGTGACAGGCATCTTTTCCTCGCTTTTCAAGCCCGGCGCCTCGCCAGAAAGTGCGTAAAGCCATATTGGACACGCTCGATTTGAACTGCAAAAACAAATCAAGCTGATCGATACCGCGAACCAAATCTTTGAAACGCTTGATGGGTATGCTTTGATTTTAAACTTCGCCTGACGCCGCTGTTTTCTGAAATGCACCAGTCGGCAGACAACAAAGTTGAAATCATGTTTGCCCGAACTTGGCTTTCGGTTACCTAGCCAACCACCTGCATTACCGGCAGCAACGTGAGTGATAATCCATCTTGACCAGGCGCTGCAAATGTTGCCTGCCCATTATGGTTTTAAGGGTCCATGCACTCATCGTCCTGATCGGTCGTGGATGGATCACCTGTGGTCCTCGGGGCAATAGGATACACTGTCATCGGAAATGTTTGCTCTCGGGCAAGAGGAGTTCAGATGAAGAATGCACCAGGATTTATACTCATAACTGTGTTGGCACTGGCCTTTTCCTCAAATGTCGATGCTGACGGACGTCATTACCACCTGTCAAAAGACGGCTTGTGCAACAAATCCAACGTCTTGCTGCAGGTTTACTATGAGATGGGCCAGGACGTCGAGATTACCAGCGGAGCAAGAGCTACATCGGACCATCCCATCAATATCGGCGTTGGCGAATGCACGCAACTGGGCGTTGTCGTCAATGGCGATGATAATTTTTTCAGGGCAAATTTCGGCTACGCGGAGAACCGGTGTCGAGAGGCGACCAATTTCATGTCGTGCCAGTTCAGCCTGAGCGCAGACAACCACGGAATCCACACCACGGGATGTAGCGGCGGCTGCTGGGATCTGGGAGAAAACAAAGTCGACAACCAGCTGAAAACTCAAACGCATCATGGCTCTGAGCATTTTCAGATTACCGCGTCAGGAAACGTCGACACATCTGGCCAACATCATACGGGGCTCATATGCGTCAACGACTTCGTCGCCGCTAAGAAACCTTACAAGGAAGTCCTTTGTTCAACAATGAAAGATGTCGAAGCCTGTGGCTGTCCTGCTTGCTCCGCCAGCAACGCGAAAGACTGCAATTGCAAGAATTGCGCGGTGGCGAAATAGGGTTTCGATAAAGAGGCAAACGAAAGAATGCCAATTGCTGGGCATGCAAAAAAATAATAGTACGCTTTCGACAGCAAAATGCGCAGTTTTTGTCTGCCAAGTCCGTGCCTAGCTCTGGAAGACTAAGAACGTCATTCGCCTTTGCATTTCATTGGATGCCTTTCCATCATTGCGCACTCCGAAAGCCATCTGAAAATCAATAAAGTTGAAGTAACATAGTCACCAGTTTTCAAATTTATCAGATAGCGCTTTCCGTTGGTGGGGGCGTAGAAACACACGGAGCATATTGAAAGAATGAAAGTTTTAATTGGGGGAATACTTGGCGGTGTTTTCGGCGTGTTGGTCTATCAATTAATGATGCACTCAGACCAACCAGTTGATATCTACAGAGCCTTATTTGTGGGCGGATTTGTCGGCGTATCTTGTTTTATTGCTTCGAAGTTCGAAAAGAACAAATCGTAGAACCTGCTGCCAACACAAGAATGGAAATCACCTGATACCCGCGCCTCTGGTAGAGTCATTCTAATTTGATACATCTTGGTAGTTCACAATGATGTTTTTGTGCCCAAAATGCTGCACTAAAGCGGTACCTGGCAGATTGAAGTTTCGGTCTAGCATCTACCGGCCAGCTATTTGCAGCAGCTGTGGCTGTCAGTCTCGAGAACCTGGATGGACCGGGATTGCTGAACCTGTGCTGGCGTTTTTTGCCTTTACTATTGGTATAAATGCCTCTTTAAAACTAATGAGTATTTGGCCCGTTTTGGCCTCGTTCTTAGTGCTAATTTTGTACGAGATTGGGGTATATCGATTAACCAGTCTTATACCCGTAGATTCCCAGCGAACCATGGCCTTCAAAAAAAGATTAATGCTTTTTGGCAGCCTTTGCATAATTGCTGTAGGGATTTTTAAATACGTATGATAGACACAGAATCGCGCCGATCTGCGGCCTTATTGGTAAGAAGATTCGTCGCTGGGCAGATATCAAACTTCGAATTTGAGGATACGTTCCCCAAGTCCAGAGATCGTGCTTTACGAGCAGTTGAGTCCACAATGTGGTGCTTTTACGATGACTTTCAGAACCACAAGCTAAAGGGCGTTTGGAAGTTAAATGACCACGCCAGGTCGGCTGCGCTTAGATGGATAGTTTTTCTTTATTCTACTGAAGATTATGTTTGGCCTAGCATAAGTTTTCCGGGCATTAGGCCAATTAAGCTCAGCGTATTTGGCAAGCTATTGGGAAGGCAAAGACAGCAGCGGCATTTCTTGGAGTCGGGTGACATCAACTTCTGGCCATTTCTCGATAGCGAGTCGTATAAGCAGGCGAAACGACAACCCGTGCTTTTGTCTGGCACCATCATTGCCAAGACCATCACTTGCTCGGGATGACTGAGAACAAAACTAGCTTTTGCATTTCATCGGATGCCTGTCCATCATGACCTTACAAGGACGAGACTTTGGAAGCGCTATGAAGGGGATTGTTGCCAGTCTAATTTTAGTTGCGAGCTTGGTGTTGCACTACTGCGATGCTAGAGGAGCAGAGGCCGTTGGTGATGTCGATGTTTGCCCAGATAGGCTTGGACTGCTTATTGATTTAGTTGAAGAACCTCAATTATTTGCAGCTACGTTCTTGGCAGTTGCTGACGACGGTTTTCTCTACCGTCTGCAAAAAGTGCAAGGATTCTTGACATCTGGTGATGCACGGTCTTATTGGCTAGAGAACGCGCAACAAATTCTAGACTTGTCCCAACTTTCAGAACGCCCGAACCTGGCACTCCTCGCTATGTATGATGTGGAGGACCTTGAGAATGATTGCATTTATCTTGAGCATCTTTCCGGTTTGATTCTCAACGCAATTCGACACGAAAAATCTTTGGGTGAAATTCTTAACAACGATCCCAACACCGAGGTTTTCAAGAACCACTGGCACAATGCCGTGCTTCCAGGAGATTATGCTGCCCGAATCGCCGGTCGGTGGTGTGACTCTTCGGGGCTTGTTTTCGACCTGCGTTCGAACGCGATCGAGAATTACTCTTTTCACTTTGAATACGACTTTAGCGATTCCGAGTTTCCAACTCTGGTTGGATCAAGTCTAACGACGGGAGGTAAGCAAAAGGTCGTGTATCTCCGCTATAGGGATTTTAGCGATGTCCTATATCGTAAGTTCTTCGAGCTCAGCGACTGGCAAAGAATGACTCGCTGCCCACTTGGCCCAGATCGCGAAGAGATCGTCTCTCGTTGACATAATAATCAGGTTAAGAACGTCCCAGGGGCATGCGAAGAGACAATTGGGGCGAGCTAATCGCACAAAACCTCATAAGCAAGATCGCGCAAGCAGGTTTATAGCTCCTGACAATCTAACCCGGAAAGCCGAATGAGAGATCGAGAGGCGAGAATCTGGATAGACATCTTTTAAATTCACAAATTCCGATCCAGCCAGGTTCAGCCCAGAGATATTTTTCGGACTAAAGATGGGGCTGGGGCGGCAGCTTTTTCGCTACTCCCCCAGGCGGGATACAAGCCAGTCTCTAGCGCTCGGACCGGCTTCTTCCTCTAGTACGTCGAGCAAAGCCGGCGTGGTGTCGATTGGGTCGGTCATATATCGTTTGAGAAGACGCTCAAATGCCACCGAGCCAATCTCTTGTTCCAGCTGACTAAGTATCAACGGGCCCTTTTTATAGTTGACTTCGAAGGACCGTCGCGATTGATCATCTGCGGTCCAAATCGACCCCTGACCCTCCGATCGTTCGGTCCAATCTTCAAGACGACTTTCCCAAGCGGATTCTCCGAAAAATGCGCGGGTGGCGCGTGCCGATACATACACGGCAAAGCTCTCATTGAGCCAGTTGTCTACCGTTAAAGGCTTTGCCCCGCTGCTCCAGTAATGAGCCAGCTCGTGGCACAAGAAGCCGGTTAGGTCTTCGGCCGTTCTATTTGCAACTCTGGTTAAAGCAATAAAGTTCTTCCGGGCATAGCCGCCTTCTTTTCTATCAGTTATTACCATACTGGCATCCGGTAATGGATCGCTCTGCCCAAACCAAGTATTCAAATACCAACGGCAGCGCCGAGCCGCGTCCAAAACCGTAGTAATTGTGGCTTGCGATTGTTCATCATGAAACAGCTCAAACCCAGGCACTCGATATACATCCAACTGCTTGGCAGCGATAAACGCTATGTCCGATTGGGGGATGTTGTTGACCAGCCGAAAACCGTCTTCCCGTGGTTCGGACTCGGCGCTTGAGACCACCGCCCAGGTTCCAGGCAGCTGAATATTCAGATCAACCTGCAGTTGGTGATCGATGGCTGCCACGACCGGATGCCAGGCGGTGTCTACGCTGAGTTCGATCCAATCTTCAGAGATCTGATTGATGCCGTTTTCAGGAAATTTGGGCTTACCCGCATAAACAAACTTGATAACCCGTGAGGCCTGATCTGCATCGATTTTTCGCTGCAAACTCACTCGGTTCCAATCAGCGCCGGGAGCCATGGGCGTGACCTCAAAGTTGGTTACACCTGCGCCAGTAATGGACTGGATGGCAAATTGTCCATTCAGGAGAAACTCAGTGGGAATATCAATCTCGGTTGGGACCGCAACCGTAATTTCCGCTGCTATTGAGCTCGCGGCTGGGTCAATTCTGACGGTCCCACCATACTGAAGCAGATCCTCTGCTTGAACCGTCAAAGTTAGTAAGAAAAGCAAAATGGCGCAGCTGCGTTGCATACTTATCTAGACCCTTTATTCGATTTACGTATAGTGCCACAGAGCTAATCATCGAGTTTCTTGGTACGACTGCGTATTCCAGTACTTCGATTTCCGATATATCTAGCACAGCGCTAGAATGACTCAGAATGCACACCGGAGGGGATACTCATGAGAATCGTTCTGAGCGCACTATTGTTTGTATGTACCACCAGCGCGATTGCGGCTCTCCCACCGCAGTATCAAAACGCTAAGGACCTTGACGCGATGGCGGCATTCATCAAGCAGCATGATTGGGTCATGGCAAATCTGAAGTCCATAGACTTAGAGACGAAGACCGTACATTTCGGGACAGATTGTCGTATTGAATTCGTACGCGAATATGAGCTGGATCAGCCTGGCCCAGCAGCGCCTCTGGTGTTCAAAGAGTCGACTTGTCCTCTGGAGTGGCCTGACCGGACCTAAAGGGGTTTTAGAACCGAAAGCTTGTTAGTCTGAATCGGTGTTATCGCGGTATTATCCTCGCCGTTTTCACCACCTGAAATGTGCAAAGGAAGATAAGCATGAAGGCATTGATTCCGTCTTTTTTGTTGCTGGTCCCGGTGCTGGCGTTCGCCAACAACGATCTGCTTGCAGAACTAGCCAAAGAAGATCAAGCGCAAAGATCCGGGCAGGAGATCATCCGGACAGATGCAGACAGAAGAGATTTGGTGTTTGCCATGCTGGCCGCAGGAGAAGTACAAACTCCAGCGGATCAGTTTAATGCTGGGCTGGTTCTGCAGCACACCGGACTTGGCTTTTGCGACGGCAAATTGGTCAGCCACAGCCCCGAGAACTACTTACTCGCGCATGAGTTGTTCAAGGAAGCGCTTAAGGGAGGGCACAAAGAAGCCGCCCACTTTGTTGCTGCCTCAATCGACCGCTATCTTGGATTCACTCAGGGCTACCAGAAATACGGAACTAATCGCGTAATCAACCAGGAAACGGGCGACGAAGAACTCATTCCAATCGACCGCTCCATCTCGGACGCTGAGCGTGCCAAATATGGTGTACCTCCCCTCGAGGAATTGCTTTCGCAGTATCACGAAGCTGCGCGTAGCGAGTGAGAAGTAGTGCGAGTGGATACTATTGCATTGCGCAAAAATGTAGAAGGCAGCGCTTTGGCTGCCTCCCTTTAAGTTTATGGAAGCCGACGCCGTCGGAGATTTGCTCTCGTATTGCGTCGGCCCCCACCGGATTAGGTCGCCAAAAAACGAACCTACTGGATGAACTTAAATATGCCATTCATGACAGCGAAATGACCTGGGAAACTACAAAAGAACGTGTAGTCGCCAGATTTGTCCCAGCCGCTGACATCAAAGGTTAAAGTGGTTTCTTCGCCACCACCGATAACTTCAGTTGCCGCCAGGACGCGTTCATCGCCCGGCACCACGTAGTTATTTTCCAGACCGGCACCCATCGAGGCTTGTGCCACCGTCTGGAAATTCGGGGTCTCGGTAATGACTACATTGTGGCCCATCTGCGCTTTTGGCAGCTTGCCTATATGTTTGAGCGTCAAAGTCACTTCGCTGCAGGTGGCGGGCACCGCCAGTTCCTTGGTGCTGAACTTTAGTGCATCGTCGCCTTCAATCATCACCGCACACTCGTCGGCCATAACGCTGCCTACAAGCCCAGCGGTTAGCAACAGGGTCATTACTAATTTTTTCATACCAATCTTCCTCTTTAGCCATTGAACTTTACAAATGCTGACGGATTGCGCGAACGCGCTACCCCATATATTTGGCTTTCATATTGCAACGTCTGGGTGTCTCCACCGCGTGATACCGATGTGTGCATCTTGTATGCATGTTTGGGGTCCTCAGCGCTCGCTATCAAGCCTAACCAGCGCGTTGTCGGCAGTCGGACGAGCCTCGCGGATAGACGGGCTC
>CAZVYE010000123.1:0-10287 GCA_964630895.1 uncultured Gammaproteobacteria bacterium
TGCGATTCTCATCAAAGGGTTTGCAGCGTTCCTCGCTGACCAATTCCAGTGAGTTAAACCCGTACAATACACTCAAGCACAAGGTGTCCACACCACCCACAACTACGGCGTCTACCAAGCCCGCTTGCATCCAGCGTGCGGCGCTGGCAAATACTTTCGCGGAAGATGAGCAAGCGGTGCTTATGGTCATTTCCGGGCCGCTTAGTCCCAGCCACTTGGCTACGAATCGGCCCGGTGCGTGCGGGTTGTGGACCTCGGGTTGGCGGTAGCTTGCCGGCATGCGCTGCTCGCCGGAAGATGCGCGATAGCCATCTTCGGTGCGGCCAATGCTGGAAGTACTCGTACCAATTACGCAACCGACCCTGTCCGCGCCGTATTGCTGGACAGCAGACTGCACCTGCGCCTCAAACTCATCATGTGACAGACCGACGGCAGCTAACGCATTGTTTTGGGCTTCATAGGGCTGCCATTTTTCAGGCCAGGAATAGTCGGTTATGCCATCTACCCGACCAATCCATGTGTTTAAATTACTGTGGGGGAAATCATTGATTCTTAGGCCAGATTGCCCCTGCTGAATTGCTTCCCACACGGCCAGATTTCCATGGCCTGCGGCACAGGTCAGCGTGTATGCAGATATATCAACTGGATGCATTTAGATTCCATGCATTGCAAAATAGGCACGAGTATAGATTTGCCAATGCCAAATTGCATTCCCAATTTGTCGCGCCATAAAAAAAGAAGTTTGTTTGAAACCATCGAATGCAAAGACTACCCGGACGAAAGTGAAAAACAAGGCAACCAGAGGTGGTCTGTGGGCGCAGATCGGTCGGTTTTGGCGGCTGATTGGGACTGGACTGAGTTTCCTGTTGTTTGGAGTGGGTGGCTTAGTGCTGGGCTTGGTGGTCTTCCCGCTATTGAACTTGCTTGTGCGAGATGATCACGATCGGCGTCGAATTGCACGTAATACTATTGGCAATGCGTTTGCGGGTTTTGTGGGGTTTATGCGATGGGTAGGCGTGCTGCGCTATGAGATTACCGGTTTGGACCGCATAGACAGTCTTGATCACACCCTAATTATCGCCAATCATCCCTCCTTGATCGACGTGGTGTTTTTGAGTGCCATGTTTCGACAGGCAGACTGCGTAGTGAAAGCAGCTTTGTGGCGCAATCCATTTACTCGTGGTCCGGTATCCGCAGCCGATTACATTCCCAATACCGATCCAGTAGAAGTTGTTGAAGAGTGTGTTCGGCGGCTCCAGGCTGGCCGTCATGTCATACTTTTCCCTGAAGGCACGCGAACCAAGCCCAATCAGCAGCCGGACTTCAAGCGGGGTGCGGCGGCAATCGCACTGCGCGCCAACGCCTCTGTTTTGCCGGTTGCCATAGACATCTGCCCCACGACCCTGACCAAAGGCGAGCCCTGGTATCATATTCCGGTGCGTAGAGTCCAAGTGACCATGCTGGTATTGGATAGAGTGCAGGCTGGAAATATTTGCGACTCTGAGGGAGTGCTGAGGGCGCGTTCGGACCAATGTAATGACGCTCTGGCGCAAATAGTCCGATCGGCGCTGGAAAAACATGTGCAAAACAGTTAGATTTGCGCGGCTAAGTTGCGGGTGAGCCTGATCCAGAGTCGGTTCTGAGCGGCCCGCTGTCAGACTCCGAAGGATTCGACACCCATGACGGAAAACGAAATCAAAAAAAAATTGCACGCAGTACTGGAGGTGCAGTTCGAGATTGAACCCCAACAGCTGCGGCCAGATGCCCGCTTGTATGAAGATTTGGGCATCGACTCAATTGATGCAGTTGATCTAATTATTCAGCTCAAAGAAGTCACCGGAATGCGTATACCACCGGAGCGTTTCAAGAATGTGCGAACGATTGGGGATGTCTCTGCCGTATTGACGGAATTAAAGGTGACCTGATTAAAATTCTCGTCGTCCTAGTCTCGGTTGCGTATCCATTTCTGGTCTATTTTGGTTTAAGCCATTTCGGTCCGGGGTTTTTCGGGGGAATCCTCGCCATTGTGGCGCTGATGCGCTTGGCTGGTCTTGAGCGCGCAGAACGCCAACGCTTGATCGTGCCAATAGCGGTTGTGGTGTGTTATTCAGCCACGGTGACGCTTACTAATAGTGAGCTATTGCTGCGGTTTTACCCTGTGTTAATGAACGTGATGATGGGACTTATGTTCGCAGTGTCGCTGTATCATGGTCCGCCGGTGCTAGAGCGCATGGCGCGATTGCGCAAGCATCCCATGCATCCCGCGTCGATGTTGTATTTGCGACGTTTAACCGCAGTTTGGGTCGGATATTTTGTAGTGAGTGCCAGTATCGCGACCTGGACGGCAGTTGCAGCGTCTTTAAAAGTTTGGACGCTGTACAATGGCTTTATTTCGTATGTCTTTATGGGGCTACTTTTGGTGCTGGAGTTGCCAGTGCGAAGCTGGTACAAAAAGCGCCACCCTGAGCCTGATGCAAATGCATCTACGCCTGCAACATAGCGTTATAAAACCGATAAGAATAGATACTCGAGCAACATGGTCGCTTCTCAACAAAGTTTAATAGAAAAAACTGCGCAATGGTCTGAAGACGACGCACTGCGCCTGCTGGAAGTGGGCATGCATGATTTTCTACAAGAACGAGGATTGTCAGAGGTAGCTCAGCTGCAATCCGACCTGTCAGCATGGAATTTGCAGTTCACGCAGAATGATGACTGGCCCCAGGTGTTGTGTGTAAGTGAGCGCGGCGGTGCTGTTCAGATTCTTTTGCATGTTCCCGAAAGTACATCGTGGTTCCAGGGCCACTTCGTGGACTTGCCCGTTTTGCCTGGAATTGTGCAGGTACACTGGGCAGCTAAATTTGTGGCGTGCGTGTTTGATTCCCTGGAAGCCGGCGCTTCCGTAACCAATTTAAAATTTCAAAACGTAGTACTGCCTGGCAATGTGCTGCAGCTAAACCTTGAGCACGTTCCTGAGAAAAACCAAGTTAAGTTCAGTTACCTTGGCCACAATAAAGTGCATTCATTGGGTGCTTTAGGTCTGCTGACATGACCGTGCAAGCTTGTATTGTCATTCCGCACTTCAATCATCACCGTCAAGTTGGACGGGTGCTGGAGGACCTGCAATCGCTGGACATGCCCGTAATTGTGGTAGATGACGGCAGCAGCGCAGAAAGTGTAGAAGCGCTAAAGCTACTGTGTTCTCGCTGGGACAATGTGTCGTTGGTGCAGCATGCACGCAACCGCGGTAAGGGCGCTGCTGTATTCAGTGGCTGCGACTACGCCCGGGTGCTCGGATTTACCCACGCGGTGCAGGTGGACGCGGATGGCCAGCACGAGCTTATGGACATTCCAAAGCTGTTGGAAATTTCCGAAGCGGATCCGAATGCCATTGTATCGGCATGCCCGGTATACGACGACAGTATCCCCAAAGCTCGTAAAAACGGTCGCAAATTTGCACATTTCTGGACCGCTATAGAAACCATTTCCGCTCGTATAGTGGACGCCATGTGTGGTCTGCGAGTGTACCCGCTGGATGTGGTGGATAACGTGCGCGACCGACACTACATCGCGCCCAGGATGCAGTTTGACACCGAAATTTTGGTCAAAGCGGACTGGGATGATGTGCCAATTCGGTATATGCCGTCACCGGTTCGCTATCCAGAAGACGGTGAATCTCACTTCGACTATTTCAAAGACAATGTCGACATCGTAATTATGCACTTTCGCCTGTTGGGCGGCATGGTTCCGCGCGCTCCGAAGCTTGTTTGGCGGCACCTGCGACCCAATCGTAAGGCTGGTGATTTGCAGGCTAAGTGATGGGTCGCGCGCGGCACTCGACCACTTCTACGAGGCAACCTGCGTCCACTTCTGAGGCTACTGAACCCTCTAGCCATTGGGCGTCCATGACCGAAGCGGGCACCTACTACGGCATTATGTTCTTCGCCGTGGTGTATCGTTGTTTTGGCCGCTGGATGTTCACGGTCTGTTTGTGGCCTGCAATGGCGTACTTTGTGCTCGCTCTGGGTGAGCAACGGCGGGCATCCATCGATTTTCTGCAAAGGATCAAAGCGCACAGACCAGACGCGATCCCCGGTGATCCGGGTATCTGGCGAAGCTACCGCCATTTTCTGGCGTTTGGTCAGGCCATGTTGGATAAGCTGATTGGCTGGACCGGGCGCCTGCGTGAGTCAGATATTGATTTAGAAAACGCCGCGGTTCGGGACGCGCTGCTAGATGACACGCGGGGCCATGTCATTATTGGTTCGCATTTCGGTAACCTGGAGTTCTGTCGTGGGTTTGCCGCACAGCGTCGTTCCGTTGTGATCAATGTGCTGCTACATGACCGCCATGCCGGGAACTTCGCTCGGATGATGCGTCGCTTTAACGCAGATACCGCGATGAATGTTATCCAGGTAACTGAAATAGATATTGGCACTATCCTGCGACTTAAGGAGTGTGTGGCGCGAGGTGAGTGGATTGTGATCGCCGCAGACCGCTTACCAGTAGCGAGCGAGGGCCGGTTTGTCCCAGCCAAATTTATGGGAGAATCCGCGCCATTTCCTGTGGGGCCTTATGTACTGGCAGCCACGTTGGGTTGCCCCGTGCATTTACTGTTCGCCTTTCGTCAAGGCAAGCGGGTAAAGGTTTCATTTGAAAAATTTGCGGAGCAAGTTGTCCTCGACCGCAACGACCGCGAAAGGCAACTACAGAATTACGCTCAGGCTTTTGCGAGCCGACTGGAGCACTACGTGTTACGCGCACCATTGCAGTGGTTCAATTTCTTTTACTTCTGGAATCAAGACAAAGCCCAAAAGCATGGATAGACAAGCAAGCGCAGAAAAGAAGCTGCTTAGAGAATCGGTAACGCTGCGCGTTCCGTTTCACGATGTGGATCCGGCTCAGGTGGTCTGGCACGGCAACTACTACAAATATTTTGAGCACGCCCGCTGTGCGTTATTGGAACAGATTCAATACAACTACAATCATATGGCACAGTCTGGCTTGGTATGGCCGGTCGTCGAATGCTCGGCGCGGTATATCAAGCCAATACGCTACGACCAGCTTATTCAGGTTGAAGCAATTTTGACTGAATGGGATTACCGGATCGATATGGATTATCAAGTGCGCAGCATGGACGATGAACTCCTCACCACTGGGAAGACTTCGCAGGTTCCTCTGGATGCAAAAACGTGGGAGCTCGTGCTTGGCTCGCCCCCTGTCTTGCTAGAAAACGTATCTGCTGCCATGGAGGCGCTGTCTTGAACCAACAATTTCAAGAAATAACCGAATACATACCGCATCGATTCAATATGCAGTTGATCGATACGCTGCTGGACGTGGGACCTGGGTTCGCGCAGTGCTCTGTTGAGATTACGCCAGAGAGCAGTTTTTTCGAAGCGGAGCGCGGCGTTCCCTCCCGAATAGCAATTGAGTATATGGCGCAAACCGTTGCCGCCATGGCAGGCTGGTTAGCAAAACAGGAGGGGGATCCGCCACCCACGGGTTTTCTACTTGGAACCCGAAAATTTACTGCCAATGTGACGTATTTTCCTGCAGGAACTAAATTGATATGTCGTTGTGACGAAGTGTTCGTTGATGACAACGGTTTAGGTTCTTACAATTGCAGCGTGCAGGGTCAGGGGATCGAAGCATCCTGCCGTCTAACAGTTTATCGGAACGCAATTGATGAAGCATGAAAGAGTGCTGGTGACAGGTGCCAGTCGTGGTATAGGGCGTGCCATTGCCATTCGTTTGGCCAAAGATGGGTACGAACCGGTTATTAATTACCGCTCAGGAAAACAAGAAGCAGAAGCAGTGTGTGAACAGATTCAGTCTGCAGGCGGAGTCGCCACGCTCTTGCCATTTGACGTCTCAGATCGCGCACGAACTGTGGCCAGTATTGAATCCGATATCGAGGCCAATGGTGCCTACTACGGCGTGATCTGCAACGCTGGTATCGCGAAGGATGCTGCGTTTCCAATGCTTTCTGGCGAAGACTGGGACCAAGTCATACATACCAATCTGGATAGCGTTTATAACGTGCTAAACCCGGTGGTTATGCCCATGATTCGCCGACGCAAGCCAGGCCGAATTGTGACCATTAGCTCGGTTTCAGGTGTCGCTGGAAATCGTGGACAGGTAAATTACAGTGCTGCCAAAGCTGGGATCATTGGGGCAACCAAGGCCTTGGCCCTGGAGCTTGCCAAGCGCAAGATTACGGTCAACTGTGTTGCACCTGGCTTGATTGAGACAGATATGATTGAAGATGTCCCGGAGCAGGCCATGGCCATGATCCCTGCGGCGCGGGCAGGCCAACCAGAAGAAGTCGCCGCCACGGTGGCGTTCTTACTTACCGAAGATGCAGCCTATATCACCCGCCAGGTGATTGGCGTCAATGGTGGCATGATATGAAGCATCGCGTCGCAGTAACAGGTATGGGCAATATCAGCGCGCTTGGCGACGAGTGGGCCGCGGTGAAGTCTCGTTTAGAGACGGGCAAGAACTGCGTAATAAAAATGACAGACTGGGAAGTCTATGACGACCTGAACTGCCGTCTTGCAGCGCCGGTAAACGGGTTTGATCCCACCGAGCACTTCAATCGTAAGCAAAGCCGAAGCATGGGGCGGGTCGCGCAAATGGCGGTAGTTGCTACGACACGCGCGCTACAGCAAGCTGGCCTGGATGACGACCCAGACCTCAAAGATGGTCGGGCTGGCGTATCTTACGGATCCTCGTCGGGTTCGACCGATGCTTTGTCTGATTTTGCCCAGATGTTGACGCAACATTGTATGGACGGGCTCAACGCCACTACCTACGTGCGCATGATGTCCCACACTGCCGCAGTAAACATCGGCGTGCATTTTGGCTTGACGGGTAGGGTTATACCCACCAGCAGTGCCTGCACCGCTGGCTCTCAGGGCATTGGTTACGCCTACGAGGCAATTACAACAGGCAAGCAGAAAGTGATGGTCGCCGGTGGCGCCGAAGCGCTTTGCCCCAGTCAGACCGCCGTGTTTGATGTGCTATACGCAACCAGTACTAAAAACGACACGCCTGAGCTAACGCCACGCCCATATGATGAAGCCAGAGATGGACTCGTAATCGGGGAAGGGGCTTGCACGCTCATTTTGGAAGAATGGGAGCATGCCAAGGCTCGCGGTGCGAACATCATTGCTGAAATCGTGGGGTTTGGTACAAATTCAGATGGCACACATGTTACTCGACCCAATACGATAACCATGGGGCGGGCCATGCAGTTGGCATTGGAAGACGCTGAAGTCAGTCCCGATGCGGTGGTCTATGTGAACGGGCACGGAACGGCGACAGAGCATGGTGACATAGCAGAGACACAAGCCGTTGAGCGGATTTTTGGGCGACCCATGCCGATTAGTTCACTGAAGAGTTTTACGGGGCATACGCTGGGTGCTTGTGGAGCGTTCGAAGCATGGTCCTCCATCAACATGCTCAATAGTGATTGGTACGCGCCTACCGCAAATCTACAAAATATAGATGCCCGCTGCGGCGATTTGGATTACTTGGTGGCGCCTCGTTCGATGCAAGGTGAATATGTGATGAGCAACAACTTTGCTTTTGGCGGGATCAATACGTCGCTCTTAATTAAGCGCGTTAGCTGATAAATGGCTGGCTGGCGGCAGGCCAGCCAGCACAAGATTGGTTTTACTCTGCGAGTTTAACCACGGTTCCTTTAAGGGTGACACCGGCCATGATAGCCCCGGCACCGCACTGAAATTCGTCTTCGCTACGAAAAGTGCGCTTCTTGTAATAGCCATAAATATTCACTACGGCGTCTCCGCCCATGGAGACGGCACGATCGCGCAGGGACTTCAAGGATGATACAAGTGCCCACTCGCATGCTTCCCTGTCGGTTTTGTTCACTGCATTGGTTTTTCTATTGGCTTGGTACTCACCCATTTTTCGATCAATTTCCGGATGCGCCTGGTCGCCAAAGTAAAACTGAACGCCGTCAAAATGACCCTCATGGGCCGAATTTTCCAAAACATCTTCCAGCGGAAAAGTAAGTGCGGTGTCCCGCGCTGTTGCACAAGTGGCAAACAGGGCGCCTGTGAGCAAGCAGCAAATAGCTAAAACGTAATGATTAAATTTTCGCATGTTGTTCCTCCTGATTGGGCTTATCGTAAGTGACGCAATTAAGAAAGTTCAAATTTGGCCGGTGCCTCGAACAGATCGTCCCACTCTACGCGCCAGTGAGCACACCGCTCATCTCGAAATACGATGGACAGCGATCTCGACTCACTTAAACAGCTGGTGCTGGCGTGCCAGGGTTGTGCGCTCAAATCACCGGATCGTAAAAAATCTGACTCCAAGTATTGCACTAGATGATGAAAAACTTTGTTATCTCGGCGGAAAACGCCTCCTGATTGGCATTTTGCCGTCGCTTCCCACAGCGTCCAGAGTCGCCGAAACATCCCTTCATCTCGAATGATAAAGCGGTCCGGCCAGCCTAGATATTCCCTGATGCGGTGCGCGTCGGTGCGTGGCCCACTGGATTCAACGTCCAAACCCATGGGGCGATCCTTTAGCACGGCCACCACGCTCATGTGTTCCACATGACTGATGGAAATTGACCAGTCAGCCAATGGGCCGGTTAAATACGGTTTACTGTTACGGGTTTCCAGCGTGACGTCTGTTGCAGGCTGACCACTCAAATCCCCGATAATCTCGCGCAGACCGCATCGACCTGTGGCGAAACTCAACTGGCGATTGGCATTTCCAAAGTTTTCCAGGCGCTCGCGTTCGTCCTGACTCAGTACCACTAACGGCAGTTTCTCAATTTCGGAAGGGTGGTGCAGCAGCGCGATTGCGCCGCTGACCTTCTCGTCGATGACGACATCAGCGCGCTGGATGTTTAGAGCCATTACTGGCCTATCGCGCGGCAGCCGCGATGCGCTCGTTTTCTGACCACACACGCAGCAGGTTGCCACTGGCAATTTTTTCCAAATCCGAATCTGTCAGACCATGCTGGCGCAATTTTGCGAATAAGGCGGGATAGGTGGCCACGTCTTTCAGGCCCTCGGGCAACGAATCGCCGACGCCATCATAGTCGCTCCCTATGCCGACGTGTTCAACACCCACCAGTTCGATTGTGCGCACGAAATGTGCCACCACGTCATCCAATTTGGCGTAAGGAAATGGATGGTCTTTAAAATACTGCTTGGTAAACGTATCCCGCGCCGCTGCTTTGGCTTCGCCCTCTAGCTCTGCCAGATGCGCGTCGCGTGCTGCGGTTAGGTTTACGTACCACTGATGAGCGTCTTTGGTAATAAATGAGGAGCCAAAATTGATTTGAATGACGCCGCCGTTTTTGGCAAGAGCCTTGACCATTTCGTCGCTCATGTTGCGTTCGAAGCCTGGAGTGAAATATCGTAATGATGAATGGCTTGCAATCACGGGAGACTGGGTGTGTTCCAGAACATCGAAAAAGGCTGCGTCAGATAGATGAGATACATCTATCATAACGCCCAGCTTGTTCATGCGTTCCACTACCTGCTTACCAAACGGGCTCAGTCCGCCCCATGGTCTTTCGGGGTCAAAAGACGAGTCGGATATGTGGTTCGATTTGCTGTGCGCCAAAGTTATGTAACGGACGCCCCGTTCAAAAAAATGATCTACATTGTTCAAGTCGCCAGCAATTGGCGCTCCATTCTCCATGCCCAGCGCAATACCAATTTTGTTGGTATCGATTATGGCCTTGGCCTCTTGAGCGCTATAAACCATGGAGAACTTATCCGGCGCACGGCCAACCAGGGCTTCCATGCCGTCGATCAATTCGTTGGCCAACTGGTGAGCTGTGCCGTCATCTTCGGACGAGGCTGGGGTATAGATAGACATGAAAGGCACATCAAGCCCGCCTTTTCTGGCACGCGGAAAGTCAAAATCTCCGCTTTCGGTGGCTGCAGTAACGTCGTCCCATTTGTCCCGCAAGCGGTAGGGCACGTCTACATGGGTATCCACAACCAAAATACTTTGGGCGAACTCTTCGGGATCGCTTTGCGCCGCAGCGTCTGTAAAGTAGCCGCTACCGAGAATAGCCAGTACGGCAAAAGAAAGTGCCAAAGGCAGATTTGAAAGTGGGAGCGATAGTCGCATGCGAGCCTCTATTTATCGTCAAGAGCACGCAGACTACCATGACAAAATAAAGCGGTCAGCTTACTTGTTGGATCGGACCTGAATGCGCTCAACCAGTCTCAGTTTTGGCCCTCTTTCGTCTGCCTCGACAGTCTGGTTCAGATATAGCTCATCCATGCT
>CAZVYE010000124.1:0-10271 GCA_964630895.1 uncultured Gammaproteobacteria bacterium
ATCCAGGTCTGCGTCGGTCGCCGCAACTTCGAATGTAAGCGCTGTGTTTTCAAGCGTCTCGAAAGTCTGATCTTCTGCTACTGGCGGGCTGTTGTAGCAGCGTGATTGCCCCTGGTATTCCAGTGACAGCCAACCTTGACCATTGAGACGATAATCGGTTAAAGCAATCCGGGCGAACCCCGTGGTGTGGTAATCGTAGCTACTGCCCTGACCGCGGGTCTGGTCCCACACTGGGATGGCAATAGATTGATCAATCAATGCATCCAGGGCGTCGCGAACCGCTTTGGCATTTTTGACGCCCGGTCCGCCCTGCACCCAGTCGCCAGCATTGAGCGTAGCATCACTGGTGTCATCAGGGTTGCGGTATCGAGTCACGTCACCCGGCGCCGTCAGACTGGTAACCAGAGTGTTTGTATCGTTCTCACCTTGCCAGCTTAGAAAGCTGAAATTGCCCGGGCCCTGACCTGTTGCAATCTGCTCAATCAAATCACCGGGCTGAGCGTCAGCCACGAGACCTGCAGCGACACCGATGGGGTAGATATCGCAGCTCAGTTCTGCGTCTGGTCCGGCCTGGAAATTTGGCACTACCAAATCCGAAACAAATGGCTCTGCACTGGCCGATGCGCTTACCAGAATGGTGTTGTCCAGGACCAGCTGGAAACTGCTGCTGGTTGTGGGGAAGTCAGTCAGCAGGTAATGATCGGTATCCGCATGGATATCAATCTGAATTTGGGTTGCCTGATCTGCACTAGCGAACGTAAGCAGCTGGTTCGAGTCATTGCTATTGCGAATGCGCCAGACTGCCAGGTCCAGGTTGTCATTATTGAGCCTGCCCATGGCAAGCAATGCCAACCCGGAATTGTCAATGCCGGTTTCAAAGGCGGCGTCTGTTCCGGTCAATGAGACATCAGCATGTCCATCCCGCAACAGAGCGTTGGTTAGTAGAATGTCTGCCGCTTGTACGGAAAACGACAACCCTAGTGCGCACGCAACACCGATCCATCGGTTTAATTTCATGAAAACCCCATAACAATAAAACGCCCGCATCGCCCCACGCGATGTGACTTTAATAAAAATCTCTTGGAAAGGTCCGGCCCCAAAAACCGAAGACGACCTCCTTGTCGCGGCGCAAGATACCGACAAACCGCTCAAAATTCAATAATTAAAATGTAAACCCGCCTTTAAATCGAAGCTTTTTAGGCGAAGAATTTCGAGACAATTCTGAAATAACAAACCCTTATGAGAGACTTCAAAAGGTTTATTGAGGTTAATTCTTTTCGTCCGTGTCAGCCGCATCGTCCGGCTTCGGGTTGGTGATTTGCTCTGACGCATCCCGCTCTGAGCCAATTGAGGTGCCCATCCGGACTGAGGTAGGACCAAACTTTTGGCGAATCTGATCGGCGATTGAATCGGTCTTGCTGGTTTGGCTGGTGTTGAAAAGATCGACCGTATCGGCAGTTTCAAACTGGGAGACACCAAAGCCCAGCAGTCGTACGGGCTGTCTCGGATTGTCTGCCCACCAGCGATCTAGCAGTTCACGCGCAATCCGAGCAAAAGATTGGGTGTGATCGTGAGCGCTGGCCATAGACTGGCTACGGGTCACCGTTTTGAAGTCGGAGCGCCGGATTTTAACAGTGACAGTTCGCGCCTTGAGATGCTTGCCACGCAGGCGTACGGCAACCTTTTCCACCAGTCCGCTCAGCACCCGGTGCGCGTGATCCAGGTTGGTGATGTCATTATTCATGGTGACTTCTGCACTGACGGATTTATCTTCGCCGCGACTGATCACTTCTCGCTCGTCTTCTCCTCGGCAAAGTTTAAGGAAATGATCCTTGCGATTTCCCAACAGTCGATCCAGCAGTCTCTCATCTGCGGTGCGCAGATCACGTACCAATCGAATCCCGGCACCATGCAGTTTTTCTTCGGCTTTTTTTCCTATTCCCCAAATTCTACGCACCGGAAGCGGGTCCAGTATGGCCTGAATGCGATCGTCCGGGACGACAAAAATGCCGTCTGGCTTAGCCAGATCCGAGGCCAGTTTGGCGAGAAACTTATTGCTTGCCACACCCACTGATGCGGCCAACTGCAGCTCTTCCCTTATGCGTTTGCGTACCGAAGCTGCAATGTGCTCTGCGCTGCCGTAGAGTCGCAAGCAGCCGGAAACATCCAGAAATGCTTCGTCCAGCGACAGGCCTTCGATCTGTGGGGTGAACTGACGGAATATGTTGAATACTTTTCGCGAGACCGACTGGTAGACTTCCATCCGACCTTTGACAAATATCGCGTCGGGGCAGAGTCGCTTTGCGCGCACCGAGGGCATGGCGGAATGCACGCCAAATTTGCGTGCTTCGTAGCTGGCGGCAGCAACGACACCGCGGCTACCGCTTCCCCCTACAATTACCGGCTTGCCTTGTAAATCAGGATTGTCACGCTGCTCGACGGACGCAAAGAACGCGTCCATGTCCACATGCAAAATTTGCCGTCTTGGGGCGCGACCAGCGCTCATCCATTTACATTATTCGTTGGCTTCGGGGCGCATATACGGAAACAGTAGCACGTCGCGAATTGATGGCGCATCGGCAAACAACATCACCAAACGATCAATACCAATGCCCTCACCCGCGGTCGGCGGCATGCCGTACTCCAGGGCTCGAACATAATCCGAGTCGAAGCCCATGGCTTCATCGTCGCCCTGATCTTTGTTGCGTACCTGTTCCTGAAAACGCTCTGCCTGATCTTCTGGGTCATTGAGCTCAGAAAATCCATTGGCAATCTCCCGCCCTACAACCAGCAGTTCAAAACGGTCGGTCAGCTCGGGATCATCGTCCTTACGGCGGCTCAGCGGCGATACTTCGGCCGGATGATCAACTATAAACGTGGGATCGATGAGCTTGTGCTCGGCCGTCTTCTCGTAGATCTCCATCTGCAGTTTGCCCCAACCCCAGCTATCTTCTACCGGCATTTCCAGCTTACGGGCATACGCACGAAGATAATCCGCATCGCGCATTTTGTCGGCGTCCAGCTCAGCGTTGTTTTGCAGAACCGCGTCCTGCAGGCTCAAACGCGCGAAGGGCTTGCCGAAGTCAATGGTCTGACCCTGGTATTCGATCTGCTCGGAACCACACACCTGTTGCGCGATGCCGCGCAGCATCCGCTCGGTCAGGTCCATCAGGTCGTGATAGTCCGCATAGGCTTGATAGAACTCCAGCATGGTGAATTCTGGATTGTGTCTGGTCGAGACGCCTTCGTTGCGGAAGTTGCGATTAATCTCATAGACTCGCTCGAAACCACCCACCACCAGGCGCTTGAGATATAGCTCAGGGGCAACCCGCAAATACATGTCCACGTCCAACGCATTGTGGTGAGTTACGAAAGGCTTGGCAGCCGCGCCACCAGGAATCGGGTGCATCATGGGCGTTTCCACTTCCAGGAAATCCCGATCCTCCATAAAGTCCCGGATAAAACGGACAATTGCCGCGCGCAGCTTGAACGTATTGCGAGTCTGTTCGGTCATGATCAGGTCTACGTAACGCTGTCGATAGCGCAGCTCCTGATCGGTAACGCCATGGAATTTTTCAGGCAGTGGCCGCAGCGACTTGGTCATGAGTCGCAGTTCAGACACCCAAACTGACAGTTCGCCTTTGTTTGTTTTGAAGAGCTTGCCACGGGCAGCGACGATGTCTCCGATGTCCCAACCCTTAAACTGCTGGTACAGGCCTTCGGGCAACGCATCGCGCTGAATATATAGCTGGATTGCGCCTGATCGATCTTGGATCTGAACAAAGCTGGCTTTGCCCATGATGCGCTTGGCCATCAAGCGGCCGGCGACACTGACCTGTTCTTCGGCGGCATCTACTTCTTCTTTGTCTTTTTCGTCCCAGCGATCGTGCAGATCTGCGGCAACATGTTCCGGTTTGAAATCGTTTGGGAATGCAATGTTGTCCACCCGCAACGCGTCTAATTTGCTGCGCCGCTCGGCAATCAGACGATGTTCGCTCACTTCCGGAGATCCGTTGTTGTCCTGCTCACTCACAATTACAAACCCTGTTTCAAACTTTCTTCTACAAATTGATCCAGGTCGCCATCGAGCACGGCCTGGGTGTTTCCGACTTCAACGCCGGTCCGTAAATCCTTGATTCGCGACTGGTCGAGTACGTAAGAACGAATCTGACTGCCCCAGCCAATATCTGATTTCGCGTCTTCGGCGGCCTGCTGGTCTTCTGCACGCTTTTGCAGCTCCAGCTCATAGAGCTTCGCCTTGAGCTGCTTCATCGCCGTTGCCTTGTTCTTGTGCTGGCTGCGATCATTCTGACATTGCACTACCGTGCCAGTCGGCTCGTGGGTTATCCGCACAGCAGACTCAGTTCGGTTTACGTGCTGACCGCCAGCACCACTGGCTCGGTACACATCAATGCGCAAATCCGCTGGATTGATATCTACTTCAATATCATCGTCGATTTCCGGTGACACAAAAACAGCGGCGAACGAGGTATGGCGTCGATTACCTGAATCGAAGGGGGACTTGCGCACCAATCGGTGCACACCCGTTTCCGTACGCAGCCAGCCAAAGACGAAATCGCCCTTCACGTGGATGGTAGCACTCTTTATGCCTGCCACATCGCCCGCGGAAACTTCGATCAACTCTGTTTCCCAACCACGACGTTCGCACCAGCGCAGGTACATGCGCAGCAGCATTTCCGCCCAATCCTGGGCTTCAGTTCCGCCAGACCCTGCCTGTATATCTACAAACGCATCTGAGCTATCGGTCTTTCCGGAGAACATGCGCTGAAACTCAAGCTGTGCCAGTTTGCTTTCCAGCAACTTGAGGTCTGCCACCACGGCGTCAACGGTGTCTTTGTCGTCCTCTTCCACCGCGAGGCTGAGCAAGTCACGGGACTCATCAATCCCGCTGCGTAAATCATCCAGTGTTGTCACTACTGCTTCTAACGAAGCGCGCTCTTTGCCCAAGGTCTGAGCCCGATCTGGGTCGTTCCAGACATCGGGGTTTTCTAACTCTCGGCTAACTTCCTCTAAGCGATCCTGTTTATGCGCGTAGTCAAAGGTACCCCCTAAGCGCAACTTCGCGCTCATCCATAGAGGTTAAATGCTGTTCGTACTGACTGACTTCCATTTGCTTTAGATCCGAGGTGTCCTGTTGGTTAGAGATAATGAGGATTCATCTGCAACATTACGGCGTCACGATTTATCCAAAATAAGCGCGCGATTGTATCTAATTCGTCGTTCAGAGGATATGGCGAACCAGCAGTTGTGGCGTTTGGCGTCCACGGAAATAATTTACGTCCAGACTAAACACCAGCTGCACTTCGCTGGCGATGGCCTCTAATACATCTGGACCGTGGAAAAACGCGATTGCGTCAATGGAGCGATGACCATCGTGGGGCACCACTTCCATTTTGAGATGCTGTTGCCCTACGATTCGCTTTTCTAGAATTTCGAACTTGCCGTCAAATAGCGGCTCCGGGAATTTTTGCCCCCAAGGCCCGGCGGAAGCAATGGTTTTGGCCAGCTCCACACTAAACTCACTGGCTGCCAAATTGCCATCAGTCCAAACTATCGACTCTAGCTGTTCTGGTTCCAGCCATTCACCAGCCACCTCTGCCCACACGCGCTCAAATGTTTCGATGTGTTTGGCATCCATGGACAGTCCAGCCGCCATGGCGTGGCCGCCGAAGGTATGAATAATGCCTTCCGCGCGGCGCTGAACTTCGGCCAGTGCATCTCGGGCGTGGAATCCGTTAATGGAACGCACCGATCCCTTCAGCAAAGTCTCATTAACCGCAGAGGGCGCAAAAGCTGCCACAGGGCGATGATGCATTTCCTTCAGCTTGGAAGCCAACAAGCCCACAACACCTTCATGCCATGCAGCAGAAAACAGCGTCATGGCCGATGGTTTAGCGGCAAAATCAGACAACCCGTCGGCTTCTGCCAGTAGCTCCGTCGCGTCTTCCTGCATCTGACCTTGCACGGACTTTCGTTCCGTATTGAGTTGGTCAAGACGAGCAGCAATTGGTGTTGCCTCTCCCAATGACTCAGCGGCCAGACACTGAATGCCCTGCGACATATCCTCCATGCGTCCGGCTGCATTGAGACGCGGTGCCACGGTAAAGGCCAAATCGTTGGCCGTAGCGCGGGACGGATCACGACCACCCACTTCTAGCAAGGCTCGGATGCCCGGATTGGCGTGTTTGCGGATGCGGGCGAGCCCCTGCGCTACCAGCACCCGATTGTTGAAATCCAACGGCACCAAATCGGCGATAGTACCCAAGGCAACCAGGGGCAAGAGTTGATCCAATGATTGCCGCGCACGGGCTGAACCTTGTTCGCGCAGTTTTGCCCGAACCGCAGCCATGAGATAGAAGGCAACGCCAACGCCCGCAAGATTCTTACTGGGGAACGGATCACCGGCGACATTAGGATTCACTATTGCATCCGCATCTGGCAACTCGTCGCCGGCCAGGTGATGGTCAGTTATAACCACCTGCACACCCGCCGCCTTGGCTGCTGCTACGCCATCAATACTGCTGATGCCATTATCAACAGTAATCAGCAAATCCGGTGCATCGTGGGCAAATGACTCAAACAACGGGGCGCTCAGACCATAGCCAAATTCGAAACGATTGGGGACACTCACACTGATGCGCGAAGCCCCAAACATGCGTAATCCTTTCAGCAACAGGGCAGATCCCGTGGCACCGTCCGCATCGTAGTCACCGACAATTTTGATATGGGCATCTCTGGCGATGGCGTCCAGGACAATTTCTGCTGCCCGATCCACGCCTTTTAGCTGCTGCATGTCCAACAATCGATTCAGGCGATACTGACAGTCTTCCTGGCAGGTAATGCCCCGCGCGCCCAAAACGCGCTTGAGCACCGGATGCATGCCGGCGTCATCCTGGCCTGTCCAATCCGTATTGGAACAGTCTCGTCTGCGGATAGTTACCTTGGCTCGCTTCATGGCTTTGAAAACCACCTCTTAACCCGGGACAGCACGCTTTGTCCATAGCCTCCTGCCAGCAAGAAATCGCCTTCCCCACGAATAGAAAAATGTAGCGATTCCATCTGCCGGTCACGCAAACACTGATCTAAATGGGCCAGTTGATCCAAGTCGTCCGGTGTGAGCAATTCAGCATAGTTTGCTTCATGGATGCTCGCGTTGAAAGCATGACCAGCGCCTTCGGCCAGGTCTTTGAGCACCGCATCACTGGTATAGAAAGTATGCGTCTGGTCTTCAAGTAAATTACCCCCACCCCATAGCCATACGCCATTGACAGCTTGTTTCACGGGCGCGTCGCTGTGATGCAACGCTATTTCTACATTACCCATAAACTGCCGCAGTTTCGCTCCGTCGCGCCCCTTGGGCTGCCAGTAATCTAACGAAGTGCCGCCGCAGCGATGTGGTGGTGGTGCTGGGATATTCAGAACGGCTTTTTCTGCGGTCAAAACTCCGTAGCCCTGACAGACCTGATAATCTATTCCGCAATCGGCAGCAGCCTCCTGCAGAATCTCTGTCAGGTTGTCTGATTGGACTGCATCCAGTTCGACGGCCCTGACTCGGACATCGTTAATACCAACCGCACCATAAACGGGGGTTACTAAACAGGTTGAGTCTGAAGACTGACTGCTGATTGCCCCGGCCGCACCCTGCCAACTGGCATCTGTCATCCAAGGCCATAGTGTGCCTTCAACCGACGGGTCTGGATCTGCTGGCTGCGCATGCGCCAGCCAGGCATCAATAATTTCAGCGGAAGGGGATGCTGCCAGCACAGGGCGTGGCGGCAGCACGAGATGAAGTCCCGGCGATGTCATTCTGGCCTAGAGATGATCCAAGCTATCAAACCGTAAAAGCCGGGGCATTGAAAGACTAGTACGCGACGCTTAGAACTTCGTATTCTTTTTCGCCACCGGGCGCTTGGAATTCAATCACATCGCCCTCTTCCTTACCGATCAATGCACGCGCGATTGGAGAGCTTACAGAGATCCGCCCTTCGCTAATGTCAGCCTCCAGGTCACCAACAATCTGGTAATTGAGCTGCTTGCCGTCATCCATGTCCTCTAATTCGACGCGTGCGCCGAACACGATACGACTGCCCGCATTCAGTTTGCTCACGTCAATAATCTGTGCGCTGGACAGGCTGCCTTCCAATTCATTAATGCGGCCTTCGGTGAAGCTTTGCTGCTCGCGGGCTGCGTGGTATTCGGCATTTTCTTTTAGATCGCCATGGGCACGTGCTTCCGCAATCGCCTCAATAATCTGAGGGCGAACCACCTTTTTCAGGTGCTCCAGTTCCTTGCGTAAGCGATCGGCACCTTCTTTGGTTAGTGGTGCTCTATTCATTGTCTGCTAACTCCTTGTGCAATTCCCGTAAGGGATTCACATTTGTCTTGTCCAGGTAGTCCAGCGCATGCAGGGTGGCCCGCGCACCGGCTACCGTTGTGGAATAATTCACTTTGTGATTCAGGGCTTCTCGACGAATTGAATACGAGTCTTGAATCGCCTGACGACCTTCAGTGGTATTGATGATGAACTGAATTTCTTCGTTCTTGATCAAATCGACCACGTGCGGCCTTCCCTCAACCACCTTATTTACCGGCTTACATGGGATGCCTGCGTCGTTCAACGCCGTCCAGGTGCCTTTCGTAGCCACCAGTGAAAAGCCCATGTCTACCAACTGTTTCGCTAAATCCAGAACCCGCGGTTTGTCTGAGTCGCGCACACTAATGAAAGCCTGGCCCGTGCGCGGCATCACCACACCCGCACCTACTTTCGATTTTGCGAACGCGCTTCCAAACGATCGCCCGATGCCCATCACCTCGCCGGTGGAGCGCATCTCTGGTCCCAAAAGTGGATCAACACCCGGAAATTTTAAAAACGGAAATACCGGTTCCTTTACACTGTAATAGTGCGGAACCACTTCCTTTTCAACTCCCTGGTCGGCCAATGTCTTACCTACCTTGCACAGCGCACCAATCTTCGCGATGGGCAAACCGCAGGCTTTTGAGACAAATGGGACAGTCCGAGAAGCTCGTGGATTAACCTCTAGAACGTAGATGCTGTCACCCTGAATGGCGAACTGGGTGTTCATCAGCCCTACTACTTTGAGCTCCAGCGCCATCTTACGCACCTGCTCGCGCAGCTCATCCTGAATTTCCTGGCTCAAGGAATAAGCAGGGATTGAGCAGCTGGAGTCGCCAGAATGCACACCCGCTTCTTCGATATGCTCCATGACGCCACCAATGAGCACTTGCTCACCGTCGCATACTGCATCTACGTCCACTTCTATGGCGTGATCAAGGAAGCGATCCAGCAGTACCGGCGATTTCTCGGAAACCTTGACCGCTTCGGTCATGTAGCGCTTCAGATCGGTCTCGCCGTATACGATTTCCATGGCGCGACCGCCCAATACATATGAGGGGCGCACGACCAGCGGATAGCCTATTTCTCGGGCAAGAGCGATGGCCTCATCCACATTACGGGCGATCCGATTGGGCGGCTGCCGTAAATCTAAACGGTGCAACAGAGATTGAAAGCGCTCGCGGTCCTCGGCCAAATCAATGCTATCCGGCGACGTACCGACAATGGGCACGCCCGCAGCCTCCAGGGCCGTGGCTAACTTCAGTGGGGTCTGTCCACCGTAGTGCACAATGACACCTTCCGGCTTTTCTACCGCTACGATTTCCAGCACGTCTTCTAAGGTGAGGGGCTCAAAATACAGGCGATCGGACGTATCAAAATCCGTGGATACCGTCTCTGGATTACAATTGACCATGATGGTCTCAAATCCAGCGTCGCGCAGTGCCAAAGCGGCATGCACGCAGCAGTAATCAAATTCGATGCCCTGTCCAATCCGGTTGGGCCCACCACCCAGCACCATGATCTTACGCCGATCTGAGGGCTGCGATTCGCATTCCACTTCATATGTGGAGTACATGTACGCAGTGTCCGTGGCAAATTCTGCGGCACAGGTATCGACCCGCTTATATACCGGGCGTACATTGAGCGACCGGCGCAGATGCCGAACAATCCGTTCTTCCGTGCCAATCAGTTTGGCCAGGCGTGCATCAGAAAAACCTTTACGTTTGAGTTGCAACAGATGATCGGCGGTTAGCGCCTCCACCCCTTGCTTTGCCACTTCGCCTTCCAGGCGAATCAACTCCTCAATCTGCGACAGGAACCAATAATCAATCTTGGTCAGTTCGTATACGCGCTTAATGGAATAGCCAGCACGGAACGCATCTGCCACGTAGAAAAT
>CAZVYE010000125.1:0-10024 GCA_964630895.1 uncultured Gammaproteobacteria bacterium
CTATCACCGGCTGATAACTGAATTGAGCCTCCTGCTCCGGCTTCTGCAGATGAGCTAATAACCGCTTTATCCGTGGCCAAAATGCCGTCTGCACTGAGAGCGATGCTGCCAGCATCTGCATTCCCTGTACCAAATGCCGTAATTGCTGCGCCGTCCAACAAACTCAGGTTAGCTGCTGCAATAGATATATTTCCACCGGTACCCTCGCCGTTCGCATTCGTACTAAAGCCTGAACCTTGTCCAGAAATGATGAGATCATTGGTAGTTTGAATCGAAACACTTCCGCCAGAACCGCTTCCGTCTGCGCTTGTGTCTATGCTTGCACCTTCCATGAGCATCAAATCGTCTACATCGATCTCAATACGACCACCATCACCGGCACCAAAAGTCGCCGCCTGAATCGTGCCACCAGTCATGGCCAGCTTCGGAGTCGTAACGGTGATATCGCCACCATTCTGTTCCCCCGCCAATACGGTCGCGCTAACGTCGGTTTGATCGAGATTGATCTGGCTGACCGCTGCAAGCGTTATGGATCCACCTGCGCCTTCAAACGCCTCGGTTGATATTTGGCTATTCACAGCCGAGATCAGATCGGATTGGGTAATATCGATCGCACCGGCATTGCCTTGGCCAGTAGCTCTAGCAGATACCGTCGTGTCGGTCAGTGCTACCGTATCACTAGCGACCAGGATAATTGCCCCACCATTGCCGTCATGGGACTCAGTTGTAATATCGCTCTGCGCAACAACGACATTCTGGGCGTCCTGGAGCGACACGCTCCCAGCATTTCCCGCGCCCAAAGCAGTTGCGGAAATCTCTGAATTATTCTGCACGGCAATCTGATCAGCAGAGATGACTATACCGCCTGCATTACCATTGCCACGAGCTACAGTTCGTACTGCGCTGCTGTCGATGAGCACGTTATTCGCCGGCGCCTTGGCGCCACTTTGAGCAGATCCACCACCGTCAATAATGATGGTCCCGGCATCTCCGCTGCCTCCTGTTTCAGCAGTTATCGTGGAATTGAAAATGGCCAACTCTGGCGATTGCACCAAAATACTGCCCCCATTTCCTGCCCCACCAGCCACCGCCGCGGTAACATTTGCTTGATTCAATTCGATGCTGCTTCCGGCAGTAAGTGAAACATCCCCTCCATTAGCCGTATTTGCGTTGGAAGCAATCGTACTGTTTTGCACCAGCAGACTATCAGTAGCGGCGATCGCGACCTGGCCTGCATTCCCCGTACCTGAGCTCTCCGTGGTTATGTTGCTGCCCCCAACGACTGCGACATTGTCACCAATCAGTTGAACACTGCCACCAGGGCCAGCGCCACGCGTTAATGCAGAGACGTTACTGCTCGCGACTTCTAAATTCGGCGCACTAATTTGTACCTGGCCCCCGCTTCGATTGCCCCCCAACACAGATGCGCTCACGTCGGCACCCTGAAGTGCGACCCGGTTGCCTGCCTGGAGTGCCACGTTACCCCCTGCGGAACTTTGCGCAGAAGAGCTAACTTGGGCATTCTCGACTTCAATCTCGCTGTTCGCCAAAAGTGTGACGCTCCCAGCATCCCCTGCCCCGGTCGCTGAAGACGCTACCAGCGCGCCATTTCTGACGTAGATATTCTGACCGGACATACCCAATGTTCCGGCGCGCCCCCCACCGGTTGCGGCAGTGCTTACATTGGTACCGGTTCCTGAAACCGTGATGGTACCTGTGGCATCAATGTCAATGGACCCACCTCGACCGGCGCCACTGGTGCTGCTGGTTATTACCGAACCACCGCCGAGTGATGCAGTGTTGGTCTGTACCGAAATACTCCCAGCGTCTCCAGTACTACTGGTGGCAGACGAAATTTCTGCGGTATTGTCCAAGACCAGCGCATTAGCGTTAATAATCACCGAACCAGCACTGCCAGACCCAAGGGTTTCGGTAGATATCAGAGTGCCGTCCCCAGTCATATTTAGATCACCGGTGTTAATCGCGATCACCCCGCCGTTACCGCTAGCTCCGCTACTGACTGAAGAATCAATTGTTCCGGCACTCCGCAGATTCAAACTGCCCGAATTAATACTGATATTTCCAGCGTTGCCAGAGTTTGTAGTCAATGAGCGTATCGAACCAGCTTCTTCGATCAACAAACCACCAGATACATTCATTGAAATCGCACCCGCGTTGCCTGCGCCGAGTGAGTTGGCGAAAATTCGGGCTCTATCAGTTAGCACCGCACTGCCGGTATTAATGCGAATATCCCCAGCGTCACCGGTGCCACGAGTATCTGATTCTATCGCGGCTCCGGAGAGTTCCATGCGTCCAGCGTCTATAAAAATGTCACCGGCTCGTCCCGCCCCAAAGAAGCTTCGAGACTCGATGCGAGACTGGCCACTCAGGTCCATCAAATTACGGACGTCAACTGCAATCCTCCCGGAATCTGCATCGCCAAAGGTACGAGACACCAGCGCTGCATCTTGACCCGTAAAGTTCTCTGCGCGCAGAGTGATCGAACCGGCCCGAGTACCTGAAGTCTGAGAACCACTTGCGTCTAAATTACCCTGCGCCGGATTGCGCGATGTATCGCGAGTAATCAACACATCACCCAGCCTGGAGAACCCATCCACAGTTATCCCGTCCGCGCCTATTAACGCTTCGCCACTTGAACCAGTCGCGATCACCTGAACATGTCCAGTTTCGCTAAGCAGCCGACCATCATTTAGCGTGACATCTCCACCAACCAAGGCAAGGTCAGAGCCCTGAGGAGTCTGCAGCACAGCACCATTGACAGTGATGGCAGCCGCAGCATCCACAAAACCAAAAGCGGTGACTGGTGCGCTAGTTAAGGATGAAGAACCACCTGGGCTGATAGCAGAAAAAGTAGAGCCATCGCTAAATCGAAGGTAATCGGCAGTGCTCGCATAGAAGCTTCCCTGCACATTTAGTGATGCATTCTGACCAAACACCATTCCCGCCGGATTGATAAGCCAGAGATTTACTGCACCGGGGGTGCTGGTAGCCACCGTACCATCGATATTGGAGATGTTACCGCCGGTTACGCGGGCGATAATATTCTCAAGGAATGTCTGACTGACAAACGTAGCCGATTCGCCCGTGTTTACGTTGAAATCGGAGAAGCTGTGGAACAGATTAGTTCCCACCTGCTCTCCGTTCCCCGCGTCGATGACATAATTGGGTCCGGTAAGCGCACCACCGGCTCCGATGGTGCCATCGTGAACTATTTGGGCATTTGCAACCGTGCCCGTTAAAATGAACCAGCACAGTGTTAACAACCATGCTGCCAATCCAAAGCCGCAACGCCCCGAATGCTCTTTGTTTGTCTTCCGATATCCTGCCACGGAATACCCTCGCCCTTTTCCAGTTAGCTTGTTAGATCTCTTGGTCAACCAAAATCACACACTTTGGCCTATGCTAAGCATACGGAGATCATATAGCGTTGCATGTCAGAAAATTCCCATACCTGCTGTGAGATTATCACACTCGTTACTAAACCAACTGGCTAATCTACGCGCGTAGCACTAACATGACTGCAACGTGGGAACTGTGGACCGGGTATGACGTTGAGAGTTTTTTGTAAAACGCATTTCTTGGCTAGAAAGGCTGGGGAAATGCGTTGGCAATTTGGTGCGGCATGTGTGGCTTTATTTGCCACATGGGTAGCTGTAGCGCAATCCAATCTCGAGCAGCAAGCGCATGCTGCACTTCAAGCCGGCAAATTTACGCTGGCAGATCGCACGTTCGAATCTTGCATTGACGCATCTAACCAATCTCAAGATGCGGCGACTGCCGCGCGCTGCATGCTGGGCCAGGCCCAGTCAAAGATTATGCTTGCCGATCTGTTGGCCTCGCAGGAATTGCTGGAGCAAGCCAAGCTCCTGTCCGAGCAAAATGCGTTGGACGACGTACTGCTGAATGCTTTAATCACTGAGGGGCGTCTGCTGGGTTACCAGGCTCGTTTCAACCAGGCAAACGAGGCGCTAGAGCGCGCTCTGATTGTAGCCGAACAAGACCCTGAGGCATTAGCCCGAGCGTATTTTGTGATGGCGCAGGTTGCATTCGAACAATTTGACCGAGGCAATGCCCGGATCGCTCTGGCACAAGGCTGGGAGCAAGTACAGCAAATTTCCGATGATCGCACCAAGGCTCGACTGGCGCTGGGCGCGGGCGAAACCATTTTATTCGCGATCAGAACCAACGGAACGCAAGCATCTGAGATCAATCTGGCAACAGAAATACTGGACAATGCGCTATCGGCAGCAAAACGGATAGAAGCAAAAAGACTGGAATCACTGGCACTTGGCCTGCTAGGCGAGTTTTATCTCCTGGCTGGTCAACCAGATGATGCGTTAAAGCTCGCACGAACTGCGGCTTTCTACGCCCAGCAAGAACAGGCTCCAGAACTAGCTTATCGTTGGGAATGGCTGGTTGGGCGCAGTCTTCGAGCCAGGGGTGAATACGCAACAGCCGCCGAGGCCATGATGCGGGCCACAACCGCGCTATCCGGCGTACGTTCCGGATTACTACAAGGCATCCGCGGTCGACGCACAGGAATCCGGGAACTATTGGGCCCGGTATTCCAAGATCACGCGGACGTATTGTTAACGCAAGCCCGCCGCACATCCGATTTCGATCAATCACAGCGATTGCTCAAAACCGCGCGCAACGTAATTGAGGCATTCAAATCTGCTGAGCTGCAAGACTATTTCCTGGACGAGTGCGTCGTCGATATCCAGGACAATGATGCCGCATTGGACAACCTGGCCGCGGACACGGCGGTGCTCTACCCAATTCCGTTAGCGGATCGCACCGAAATCTTGGTCAGCGTTAACGGCGTTTTGCACCAATATCAGGTAGACGCTAGTGGTGAAGATATTGCGCGGCAAGCCAGACAGTTCCGGCGCGCGCTGGAGCAGCGCAGTTCGCATCGCTACAAGATTAATGCAAGTCGCTTATACGATTGGCTGGTGGCACCGACCGTGCCGCTGTTGGAAACAAATAATATTAAGACCATTGTGTTTGTTCCCGATGGCGCATTACGCAATATCCCCCTGGCAGCCTTTTATGACGGCGAGCGCTTTTTAATTGAGCGCTTCGCAATTGCCACCACGCCAGGTCTGAACCTCACTGACCCGCAACCTATCGCTGCAGAGAATCGGCAGTTTCTCGTCAATGGCCTTACCGATGCCGTTCAAGGCTACCCCGCTTTACCTTCCGTAGAAGTGGAGCTAACAGCTCTCACGGATTTGTATTCAGGGGAAGAAATTACGCTGCTTAAAAATCAGGAGTATTCAACAACAAACCTTTCGGACGCGATCTCAGGAAATGCCTATGACATTGTGCACTTCGCGTCACATGGAGAATTTCAAGCGGACGTGAGTCAGTCATTCCTACTCACCTACGACGAGAAACTCACCATGGATCAGCTGGAGGAATACATGCAGCTGCGACGCTTCTCGGAGCGGCCCGTAGAGCTGCTCACGCTGAGCGCCTGCCAGACGGCTGCGGGGGACGATAAAGCCGCGCTAGGATTGGCTGGTATTGCGATCAAAGCAGGCGCCAGGAGCGCGCTGGGAACACTGTGGTATATCAACGATAAAGCCGCATCGGAACTCATTACGGATTTCTATGGCAACCTAAAACAGTCTTCCAATACCAAAGCTGACGCGCTCCGGCTTGCGCAGCTGGAATTAGTGGCAGATCGACGTTACAACCATCCTGGCTACTGGGCACCCTTCTTGCTCATTGGAAATTGGCTATGAAGCATCCTCTGACTTTTGCGATTACGGTAGCGACGATGCTCAGCACGTTGCCATTGACGTGCCCTGCCATAAATTTTCAACCCCATGATACGAGTGCGCCAGCGGCCACCGTGGATGGCAGTATTCGAGGCGCTGAAGGAGATTTAAGTGTTACGGTGCTTGCTCCGCCTCGGTTGGCGGTAACTAGCGACGCACATCCAACCTTCTATTGGTTTGCATCTAATGCAGTACGACACCCTGTAGAGTTCGTTGTGGTGGAAGAGCAAGCCGCTGAGCCAATTTTTATTACACAAATCGACCCACCTTTAGCAGCAGGCATTCATCGGTTCGACCTACCCGAAACTAGCTCGCTTGAGTCTGGGAAAACCTATCAGTGGTCGGTTGCCGTCGTACCTGATCCGGATGCACGCTCCAATGATGTTTTCTCAAGCGCGCTGCTGGAAAAAGTTGAGCCATCAGCACAGGTCAAAGAAACACTGCGGGCTGCAAATGGTCAGAGTAAGACTGCCTTAGAGCGAGCAGAGATTTGGGCATCTCTCGGATTTTGGTATGAATCCATGGCAGAGATTACTAAAAGTGCGTCACAAGCCAACGACAGCGATTCGAGCAAGGCACAGGCCGCGCGGATTACTTTATTGCAACAAGCTGGGCTACATGCAGTAGCTGAATTTGAACGGAGGAACGGAAATCCATGAACATTTTCCAAATGATATTGGCGAGCTTTGTGCTCGCAGGCGTGCTGGGATTTTCCAGCGCAATAGCAGAACCAGACTACGATTTGAGCGACGACAACGCAGCAGAGATGTCTAAGGACGATATTATTGCCGCCTTGACACCTAAGCCTCCGTTACTCAACCGTAGCGTTAATGGCGAGCCGCCACCACCGCTAAAGCTTCGCGCGGTCCCATTGCGTATTCAGTTCGATGTCAATAGCTATGAACTAACCGACCAGGCGCAAGAAGCACTGAACAATCTGGGCGCAGCTTTGGTATCAGACGCGCTATCCAATTATCAGTTTCGGGTCGAAGGTCATACGGATGCCAGCGGCAGCGACGACTACAATATGGAACTGTCTAAGATGCGGGCTCAAGGCGTGCGCAATTACCTGGTGAATATTTTTGAAATGCAGCCGGACCGCTTAGAGTCAGTGGGTCGTGGCGAAGGCTCTTTGATTAAGCCAGACAGCCCCAACAGTCCGGACAATAGAGTTGTACTCATTGTGAATCTGGGGCCTAAAGAAGGCTAGAGCGCGGTTCTTTAGTAACAGCAAACTCAAGCTCTGCGCTAAAACAACCTGACACACCGACGCGCAACGCGTCGGTGTAGCGACACCTCTCGACTCGCTAATTCAATAAGTCCCGGTTTGTCCTGACATTTATGTGGTGTATTCAGGGCATCAAAGCCCTTCCAATCCGAGCTTAGCTATAGGTTTGTTGGCCCCTGTTGGATGCATCGAGCCAAATGTCATAGCCTTTCAGCCATTACCACACTAGCCTTTTAGGCAACATGCCATCTGAAGCGCATGCCTTCGGGCAATAGAAGAATGTGCATGGAAAAATCAAAGGCCGCGTGCATTCAGCCCAAAATGAAAGCGCGTCAGGCGACCGCAGACTGCCGTTTTGAATCCCCCCAAATCTTAGTTTGCAAATACTTTACTAAGGGTTCGGGTCGGGCAAAATGATAGCCCTGGAGATAGTTGACGCGCATTTCTCGCAGCAGTTCAGCGGTTTGCTCGTCCTCAACCCACTCCGCCGTAGTGCGTTTACCCAGGTGGTGCGCAATGTCATTCATGGATTGCACCATAGTTTTATCTACGGGATTGGTACAGATATCCTTTACAAAGCTGCCGTCTATTTTTATTTCGTCTACTTCTAGCGTCTTTAGGTAGCTAAATGACGATAGTCCAGACCCAAAATCGTCTAACGCGATTCGACAGCCCAGCCGTCGCAGCCCACGAATCAAACGAACCGCGCTGGCAAGATTGCTGATGGCCGCAGTTTCCGTGATCTCAAAGCAAATTTTCTGCCGGGAAAAGCTACTCAAGGCCACCCGCTCCAGCAAAAACTCACAAAACTCTTCGTCCCCTACAGAAGCTCCAGAGAGATTTATCGAGCAGGAATCGATCTGTTCTGGTCGACGGTGTTTATCCAACGCGTTCAGCGCCGTAGATACGACCCACCGATCAATACGAGAAATTAGATTGAACCGCTCTGCGAGCGGGATAAATTGGGCCGGACTGATGGGTGCACCATCCTCACCGATAAAACGCAACAGCACTTCAAAACGAAGCCCGTCAGACGGTTTGTCACAGGGAACGATAGGCTGCGCGAAGAGCATGAGACGATCGCTTTCCAAGCCTTCTCTTAAACGTGCCACCCACTCAAAATCAGACGCGGATTGCGAGGCCTTGTCTAGATGTGCCATAACAAAGCGATTGCCACCTTGACGTTTTGCTTCGTAGCACGCGGTGTCGGCCGCACTCATCGCGCGCTCAAAACTTCCGGCCAGAGTCCCACTTACCCCAGCGCTAGCCGTGACCGAAAATAGATGATCTTGATACTGCAGCGGTAACTGCGCAATCTGATCTAGCAAATCCTGGACGTATTGGTCAGCACCGGCCTGGTCCAGCCCCCTTAGCAAAATGCCATACTCATCACCTCCAAATCGTGCCAACATGACATCATGAGTATGGTTAGAGGATAGTATCCCTGCTACCTGGACGATTAACTGATCACCAGCACTATGACCTGCTGTGTCATTGATTATTTGCAGTTGATCCAAATCCAGATAGACCAGGAATACGGGCCCCTCTCCGGCACTGCTAAACCACTTTCTGGCCCTGTGTTCGAACGCGTTCCGATTGTACAGTCCGGTTAGCGAATCACGATTTGCCTGTACCTCAAGACGCTCACGATATCTGCGTGTATCGTGAGCTGCGGCGGAAACAAATAGCGGCATTAACGCCATCGTAGAGAAAAACAGGACCATAATGGCATGTTCGACGGCGTTATCTGGAGCGAATGCGGCGCTGGATCGCAGCCCAAAGAACAAAAACTGCGCGGTGACGACCACCATTACCGATATGTGATTAAACAGGACAGAGAAACGAAGTGCACTCCATCCCAACAACGTCAATGGAATAAATGTGGCGGCCAAAGCGAATTGCGGCGAATGGATGCTCACCCAATACCAAGCAGCACCTGCCATGAATACAGCGCAGCCCCATAAGTATTTCTCAAGTCGCCGGCCAACAACATCATGTATGTAGCGCTCGGGATTGCGCACAAGATATACCAAAGACAACAATGCTGGCCCCATCACGATACAACCAAACATATCGCCCAAGAACCAGGGCACTATAATGCTGGCTACAGATTCAACGGGTTCATTAGAAAACAGAATAAGTGCCTGACTGCCAATAAGCGCCGAGACTAAAGCTAACACCATTGCAGCACTTAACAGACGAACTCCCGCTTCTACCCGATCTTTTTCCTTTAACCAATGCTCTCGCCGTCGCAGCGTCCAAGCGCCTGCCATGGCACCCAACGTATTGCCGGCAACTGAAAACATAACGAATAGAGGACTGTCCCATTGACCCCGCAGCCAGCCACTGCCTATTTCTCCAACAACCACACCAAGTGCCACCGCAGGCCAAGCACGCAAGCCCCAGACGGCGAGACAGGCCAGCCCGACTCCAGCCGGAGGCCAAATTGGTGTGACTTGAAACGCATCCCCGCGAAACAGCCAGTTTGCCAGCATCATGGAACCGGCATACACCAGCGAAAACCCGACCAAAAATCTCAGTTTCCGATGCAGTTTACGCGAGTTCATCAATGCCCCTTGGGAGTCCCAGATCAAATGTAGCACATCCTTTTTAACCCACGTGATGTAGATCGTGAAATTGTGAAACGATGTGATAGCTACCACATTTTTCCGCCACAATGCCAAATTGCGGATGGCGCCAAAAGCATTAATGAAGATAAATTGTCAATTCTGACAGGCGGTCTAAAACCATGATAAGTGGCGAATAATGTTCATATTTTAGACAGAATTGACCGTTTACACCGCTGAATGGCCCCTTTCATGCCCCCACAAAACGTGATGCACATCACAATTCTATCCGGAACCATGATGCTGGTTGTTGAGATTGTAAAAACGCTGGGATATAAGACGCGCCAAGAACCGGCGGCGCTCGGGACGCAGTCAGTTCAAACGGTTCGATTCCGTTCAATTATTTATAGGGAGTTGGAGGT